>JAPHSB010000213.1 GCA_026193295.1 Lysobacterales bacterium | reverse complement strand
ACGGCCTGGCTGATCGCCAGGATGTGAGGTTCGTTGAAGCTGTGCTTCTCTGAACTGCCGCGGTGCCCGGACGTGCCAAAGGCCACGCGGTGACCGGGCTCGGCGGGGTCGGGCGCAAGGCTGTAGTAGTCGGCCACCAGGCGCGGAATGTTGGTCAGTATCGAATCGGGCGCCGGCTTGCCGGCCAATGGATGTAATGCCATGGGATTTTCAAGCTCGTAGGAGCGAACCTTGTTCGCGACAAATATTTGAATTCAGCACCCAATGATCGCGAACTATGTTCGCTCCTACAAGTAATCAGCTGCCAATTCTTCCGAAACGGCCCACAAGCGGGCGGCCAGTTCCGGGTTGCGGGCATGGATGCTGCTGCGGGCCGGGTTGCAGTCGGCGAAGTAGGCCCCGCTGACACCCTCCAGCGCGGGTGCCGTTGCAACATAGCATTGCGTGGCCGCGCCCTGCTCGACGTTGCGCGCGACCGGCCAACTCAATGCGCTGGACAGGTTGAAGAACAGGGTGGACAGGTTGCGCATCAGGGGCGTGTGGATAATGCCGGGGTGGATTGCGTTGGCGGTTGCCGGGCTGCCCGCCAGCCTCCGGGCCAGCTCATTCGACATCAGCAGGTTGGCCAGTTTCGACTGACCGTAGAAGGTCCAGGGATGGTAGTACTTTGCCCCCGACAGGTTGTCGAAATTGATTCCGCCGGGGACTGCGAAGTGGTGGCCCAGACTGGAAACCATGACGATCCGCCCGCCCGGCGCCTGCAGGACGGCTTTCAGCAAGCGATTGACCAGAACGAAGTGGCCCAGGTGATTGGTCAGGAACTGCATTTCCAGGCCGTATTTCTGGCGCAATTCCGGCAGGCCCATGATGCCGGCGTTGCACATCAACACGTCGATCGGGCGTCCCAGCCGGTTCACTTCCTCGGTGCAGGTCACGACCGAATCGAGATCGCTGAGGTCGCAGGCCACCGGGGTAATGTCGGCGCCAGCGCGAGCGGCCGCCATCTCGGCCTTTTCATGGCTGCGGGCACAGCCGATGATGTCAGCACCACGTGCCGCCAGAACCCGCATCGACTCCAGCCCCAGGCCGGAATTGCAGCCGGTGATCAGGATGGTTTTGCCCCTGAGGTCGAGTCCGGCAGTGACCTCGTCGGCTGTTGAGCGGCGTGTGAACCGGGAGCGCGGTGCTGTGGGTGCTTGGGTCATGTAGTCGGCCTTGGGGCTAAGCGCCCATCGAAACGGATGAGCGCAGGCCCAGGCTGGAAACGTAGCACTTTGACGCGGCCACGGGAAGGCGGTAACGTCGACTTCGATGAAAGTCATGCAAACAGATTGCCTGGTAATCGGCGGCGGCTTTGCCGGCTCGGCCTACGCGCTCTACGCGGCACGGGCCGGGTTGAAGGTTGCCCTGCTGTCGCTGGGCGGGCCGCTCGAGGCCAACAGCGACTGGGCCCAGGGTGGCATCATCTACGACACTTCGCCCGATCCCGAGCTGCTGTCCCGCGACATCCTGGAGGCCAGCGACGGTACCGCCAATCCGGCGGCTGTCCGGCAACTGGTGACGGAGGGGCCCGTCGCGGTGCGCGAGTTGCTGCTCGACGAACTCGACGTCGAATTCGATCGTGAGGAAGACGGCCAGCTGCAACTCACCCGCGAGGGCGGTCACAGCGCCCGCCGCATCATCCATGCCCGCGACCGCACCGGACACGCGATCCTGTCCGCGGTAGCCAATCGCGTGGCATCGACAGCGGGTATCCAGCGCCATACCGGTGCAGTGGCAATCGACCTGCTCACCCTGTCGCACAACAACGAAAATCCCGAGGACCGCTACGCGCCCCTGACCTGTTTCGGCGCCTACGCTCTGCTCGAAGGCTCCAGCGAACCGGTAGCGATCGTGGCGAAGAAGACCGTGCTGGCCTGCGGTGGGCTGGGGCAGATTTTCCAGCACAGCACCAATCACCCCGGCATCGTCGGGCACGGCGTGGCGATGGCCTACCGCGTGGGAGCGCGTCTGATCGACCTGGAGTACGTGCAGTTTCACCCCACGGTGTTCTACGGCAAGAACGCGCCACGGTTCCTCATCACCGAGGCCCTGCGCGGCGAGGGTGCCGTGCTGGTCAATGTCGACGGCAAGCCGTTCATGGACAAGGTCCACCAACGCGGTTCGCTGGCGCCGCGCGACATCGTGTCACGCGCCATCCACGATGAGATGGCCACCAGCGGTGAGCCCTGCGTCTACCTGGACCTGACAGGACTGGACCGCACGCGCCTGCCGGATCGTTTCCCCACGGTTTATCAGAGTTGCCTCAATCACGGTGTGGACATCACCCGCGAGCCGATCCCGGTGGTGCCGGCGGCGCACTATTCCTGCGGCGGCGTGCACACGGACCTCGAAGGCCGCAGCAACATCCGCCACCTCGGCGCCATCGGCGAAACCGCCTGTACAGGGCTGCATGGCGCCAACCGCCTGGCCAGCACCTCGCTGCTGGAATGCCTGACGGGGGCGAAGTTTACCGCCAGGGCGGATGCGCGCGATATCGATTCGATGGACTTCAGGCTGCCCGGGCCCCGGGCCTGGCAGAGCCCGCCGGAAGAGGCCGACCCCACGCTGGTCTACCAGGACCTCAACCTGGTGCAGCAGACCATGTGGAACTACGCGGGCATCGTGCGTTCACCCCGGCGCCTGACGCGCGCGAGGCGGATCCTGCTGGAGCTGCGCGAGGAGATCCAGTCGTTTTACCGCGACTGCCGGGTCACGCGCGAACTGGTGGAACTGCGCAACGCCGTGCAAACGGCGCTGCTGGTGGTGCACGCGGCATCGCTGAACCCTCACAGCAAGGGCGCCCACTACATCATCGACGAGTAGGAAAGAGCTTGCTCGCGACGACAGTCATCTCAAAGGTGGGTGCGGCGGATGCCTGACGACGTTTTCGCGAGCAATTTTTCTCTCTCAGGTAATTGTCTGGAACGTTGATGAATCAGGCTTCGCGCTGGAAAAGTGCTCTCGACGCGGACCTCCCATTTTGGGCGCCATACCGGGAGCTGATCGGCCGGTTGGCGGGATCCGGATTCCCCGATAGCGCTGCGTTGAACGCTTTGCTCCGCTCCGGTTGCTGCAGTGGAGGAGGCAAAGCACTCCGTTTCGTTCGAGCCGACGAAATTCCGGACGTCGAGTACGAGCGCCACATCTTCGAAACCGGCGAAGTGAGTACGCGGGGCAACAACTGGCACGACCTGTTCAATGCCCTGGTCTGGTGTCGGCTCCCGCGGCTGAAGGCGGCGCTGAATACCCTTCACTGCGGTCAGTTGGATACGGAGCGTGAGGGTCGCCGAGGCGCCTTGCGCGACGCCCTGACGCTTCTGGATGAAAGCGGAGTCATAGTGCTCGGGCGGGACCGGGCAGTCCTGCAGGCACTCGCGGAGCGGAACTGGCAAAGCGCCTTGCGGACACACCAGGGTGCCTGGGAAACCGATTTGAGTATCGTGGTCTGCGGACATGGTCTGCTGGAAAAGTTTCTGCGGCCCTATAAGTCCATCACTGCACATGCCCTGCTGTGCCATGTGGAGCTCCCGGTTTCCGAATCATTCGAGGACCATCCGCTCGCCGCCACCGACACCCGTCTCGCGCAACTGCTGCTCCACGGTGCGTTGCAGACGGGGCCGAAAAATCTCTCTCCGCTGCCGTTGATGGGCATTCCCGGCTGGTGGCCGGAGGGCGTCCAGGACCAGGCATTCTATGACGACGCAGCGGTGTTTCGCCCGCCCCCCGAAGGGCTCCGGCCAGCGCCCATCCATCCGCTCTGATCCACACGCCGGATCCGCTTCCTGTCTCCTTGATCCAGGACATATGACACGGCGCCATGAAGGCGCACAATGAAACTGTCTCTTCTGGCAAGGGAGGGTTAGTCATGTCGTCTCGAAAAGGTTTGAAGATCGTTCTTTCCGGCATGCTCGCGATGGTTACCCTGCTTGCCCTGGCCGCCTGCACCGGCGACTCGAAACCCGTCAAGGGCTTTGTCCTGCCGCAAGGCGACGTCGCGCAGGGCGAACAGGTATTCATCGATTTCAAATGTCACGGCTGCCATACGATTCCCGGGATGGAGTTTCCCAATACCGATTTTGAGCCGCCTTTCATCCTCGAGATCGGTGGCGAAGTCTACCGGGTAAAGAACTACGGCGAACTGTTGACCGCGGTCGTCAATCCCGACCACATCATTTCCCTGAAGTACCGGGCCATGCTCGAAGAAGCGAACCGCGAGGCCATTATTTCGCCGATGCCATACTACGGCGAGGAAATGACCGTGGCCGAACTGATCGACCTGGTGGAATTCCTGCATGCGCAGTACACCAAGCTTCAGCCGCAGTACTACCGCGGCTACTACCTGACCAAGTAGGACCGAATTCATCCGGGAAACGTAGGACCGAATTCATTCGGGAAACGTAGGACCGAATTCATTCGGGAAACCGCGCCTTACACGGGACGAATCGCGAACGACGTTCGCTCCTACGGCAGCTTATGGGACGGAGCACGACGGTGACGCAGGGCAGCCATGCACGCCTGCTGCGGATGGCAGAGTTCCGTTTCTACGAGGAGCTGAACGATTTTCTGCCCGCCGAGCGGCGCAAGGTCAGTTTCATGCAGCCCTTCCAGGGATGTCCCGCGGTGCGCGACGTGATCCAGGCCATCGGCGTGCCGCACACGGCGATCGACCTGGTTCTGGTCGATGGCCGATCCGTGGACTTCGCCCATCGCCTGGAAGGGGGCGAGCGCGTGGCGGTCTACCCCGTGTTTGAGCGTTTCGACATCAGCCCGCTGCTGCGCTTGCGGCCACAGCCGCTGCGCCGCACGCGGTTCATCCTCGACGTGCACCTCGGCAAACTGGCGCGCTACCTGCGGATGCTGGGTTTCGATTGTGCCTACCGCAGCGACTGGGACGATGCGGAAATCATCGACCAGGCGCTGGCTGAGCAGCGCATCATCCTGACACGGGATATCGGGATCCTTAAACAGAAGCGCGTGAGCCACGGGTACTGGCTGCGGAGCACCGAGCCGGAACAACAGCTGACCGAGGTCGTCGAGGCACTGGATCTGCGCAGCCGACTGCAGCCGTTTACGCGCTGCCTGGAATGCAATGGGAGCATCCATCAGGTAAGCCGAGAAGCGCTGGCGGGACTGGTCGATGCGGACATCGCGGCCCGCTTCGACCGTTTTTGGCAATGTGCTTCCTGCCGCAAGGTGTATTGGCGGGGATCTCATTACGAGCGCATGTTGCTGGCCGTCCAGTGCGTCGCGTCCGGGGACGGCCAGGCGGGGCAAGGCCCGGTCGGGGAATATGCGCAACCATGAACAAGGCGACGCGCAAGGACCACTATCCCGAATTGATCCGGGGCTTGCTCGGCCCGGCCGCCTATCCACACGAAGTGCGCGAAATCCGGGTAGTCGAAACCCATATATCGTGGGTCATCCTGACCGGCGACTTTGCCTACAAGGTGAAGAAACCGGTGGCGCTGGGCTTCCTGGACTTCTCCACGCTGGAGGCGCGCCGCCACTTTTGCGAAGAGGAATTGCGTGTGAACCGTCGCACTGCCGCCGATCTGTATCTGGACGTGGTTCCGATCGGGAGCGGCCCGGACGGCTTCCGCATCGGTGCTGAACCCGCCATCGAGTTCGCGGTGCGGATGCGCCAGTTTCCGCATGCGGCGCGGCTCGATCGCTGTCTTCAGGCCGGATTGCTGGGGCTGCCTGAGATGCGCGCGCTGGCCTCGACCATCGCCCGATTCCACCAGGGCCTGGCGCCCCGGCGGGAGATCGATGCGGCCTACGAAGTCGAGCGGGTGGTCAAGCCGGCCCGCAACAACTTCATGCATCTGGATCCGGCGGCATTTGACGACGAATCCCAGCAGCGGCTGGCCGTGATCGAGGCCTGGACCCTGCAGCAGTCGGAAGCACTGGCGCCGGCCTTCGAAGAGCGCGCTCGCAACGGTGCCATTCGCGAGTGCCACGGCGACCTGCACCTCGAAAATCTCTTGTTACAGGATGACCGTTTCGTCCCCTTCGACGCGCTCGAGTTCAACCCGAACCTGCGCTGGATCGACGTGGCCAACGACATCGCTTTCCTGGTGATGGACCTGATGGCGCGCGGGCGGGCGGACTTCGCCTACACGGTGCTGAGCAGCTGGCTCGAAGAAAGCGGCGACTACGACAGCCTGGGCGTGATGCGCTTCTACCTGGTCTACCGCAGCATGGTGCGGGCCGTGGTAACCGCTATTCGGCAGCGCCAGGGCGGCTCGCAGCCCGACGATTCCGCCCGGCCGGGCGCGGCCAGTTACATCAAGCTCGCAGCGGAGCTGGTCGATACGCCGCCGGCGCAGCTGTTCCTGATGCACGGCTTTTCGGGCTCCGGCAAGACCTGGCGCAGCGCCCGGCTGATTGCGGACTTGCCGGTACTGAGGGTGCGCAGCGATCTCGAGCGCAAGCGCCTGCCGGGGCTGGCTGCCGGCCAGAAGAGCATCGGCGAAATTGGGTCGGGATTGTACGAGGCGGACGTGACTGATCGCACCTACCGTGCCCTCGCGCGGCATTGCGAGACGGGGCTGCGTGCCGGTTTCGACATGATCGCCGATGCGACCTTCCTGCGCCGCAGACACCGGTCATGGTTCGCGGAGCTGGCGGCTTCACTGGGCGCCAAACTGTCGATTATGGACTGTAAGGCCCCGGTGGAGGTTCTGCGGTCGCGCATCCGGGCACGTTCAGCGGAGCGGCAGGACGCCTCGGACGCGGACATCGCCGTGCTCGAGTACCAGCTGGATCATCATGATCCGTTCGATGAGGCTGAGCGTGCCCTGGTGGTCGAGCTCGAGGACTCGAACAGTGGGTGATCTTCCACGGCCTGCTGGATCTCGGCCAGCCCCTGAACCCGCTTCTGTTCAATGACTTCGTGCAAGCGGTCATGAGCCGGCGTGGATTCCAACTCCTCCAGCAGTTGCAGTTGCACGACGCAGTCATGCCAGCTGCCCAACAGGGCCTGGAGCGGCTTACATTGCTCGATCAGTTCGGTTTGCACCGGGTCCTCCGCGGTCCCGCCTGCACCACTTTCCGCCTGGTAGCGAACCTCTTTCACAGCGATGCGCACCTTGTGCCAGGCACGTTCATCACCTGACGCCCGCGCAGCTGCCAACGCCGTTCGCGCTCCGGACAAAGCGAGGTCGAGCGATCGTGGCGCCATCAACTCTTCCGCTTCATGGTGGTGAGGCCGCTCGAGGTACTGGCGCCACTCACGAATATGCCGCCGCCAGGGGGCCGATTCGATCAGTTCAATCACTGCTTCGTGGCAAAAGAGCACGTGGTGCCGGTTGCGCACTTCGAACTCGCTGTACTGCTCCTCGGGCAGCAAATTTCTGGCCGCCAACAGGAACACATCCCAATCGCGCGCCCGGTTGGTGACCGCGGCGAAACCACCCCATTCCTTGCGGAATTGCCGTGCCCGCGTGCTGCCGAGCGGCTTCAAAAGGCTGCGGAGGCGTCGCATGCCGACGCGTAGCGCATACAATTGCTCCGCCTGGTAGCCATCGCGCAGCGAGGCGGTCGCCTGCTCGAGGCCTTCGGTCAATTCTGCAAGTCGTTGATGCACAGTGGCGTTGTCCGGAGTCTGCTCGCGTCATTATGCCGGATTCATGTTTATTGACGCGGAACATGGCACAAATGCTCCGGGTCAATAACAATAGGCATAACTCCGCAAAAACGGGAGGCGGGCATGCACGCAGGTGGCGCGGACGGAATCAGGAAGGCGGCAGGCATCCTGCTGCTCCTGATGCTGATGATGCTGTGGGCACGCGAGGCCCTGGCGCAGGAGGCAGATGAAGCTGCCGACCGCCCGGCAGAGCGCCTGGCCCTGGTGCTCGACGTGGAGGGCCCGATCGGCCCGGCCACGCGTGACTTCGTGTCGCGCTCGCTGAAGAAGGCAGCGGAGCGTGACGCGGCGCTGGTGATCATCCGCATGGATACCCCCGGCGGGCTGGACGCTTCGACCCGCGACATCATCAAGGACATCCTCAATTCGTCGGTGCCGGTTGCGACCTGGGTCGGGCCGGCCGGGGCTCGGGCAGCCAGCGCGGGCACCTACATTCTGTATGCAAGCCACATTGCAGCAATGAGCCCGGCAACCAATGTCGGCGCCGCTACGCCGGTGGCCATCATCGGCGGCACGCCGGGCCAGGACAAAGATACCCCGGACGGGAAGGGTAAGAAGAAACATGAAGGCGCGGCCGAGGAAGCCGAGGACGCTGAGCAACTAGAGGACGCTGAGGAAGCCGAGGATGCGGCTCCGGCTGCCGCGGCCGGGGACGCGATGATGAAGAAGGCCGTCAATGACTCCGTGGCCTATATCCGTGGCCTGGCGGAAAAGCGCGGCCGCAACGCCGACTGGGCCGAACGTGCGGTGCGCGAAGCCGACAGTATCACCAGTGAGAAAGCGCTGGAGCTGGGTGTGATCGACCTGATCGCGGCTAACATCGCTGATCTGCTCGAGCAAGCCGACGGCAGGATCGTAGAGGTCAACGATCGGGACGTAACGCTGGATACCAGCGGCCTGGTGACCGAGCGGCTGGAGCCGGACTGGCGCAGCGAGTTGCTGGCGGTGATCACCAGTCCGACCATTGCCTATATGCTGCTGTTGATCGGCGTCTATGGCCTGATTCTCGAAGGCTACAACCCGGGCGCCATCCTGCCCGGCGTGGTTGGTGCCATAAGCTTGCTGCTGGCCTTGTACGCCTTCCAGATGCTGCCGGTCAACTATGCCGGCCTGGGGCTGATCATACTCGGCATCATACTGATGATCGCCGAAGTCATGTCGCCCAGTTTTGGCGCGCTGGGGTTCGGCGGCATCATCGCGATGGTCGTCGGGTCGATCATCCTGATGGACACCGATGTGCCCGGCTACACAGTCTCTCGCTCACTGATCGGTTCGATCGCGGTTGCCGGCTCGCTGGGCATGATGGCCATCGTCTGGATTGCAGTCCGCGCCCGCCAGCGACCGGTGGTGTCCGGGCGTGAGGAGCTGGTTGGGGCCGCGGGAGTCGCGGTAGAGGATTTCGCCGGCGCAGGGCATGTCTACGTGCACAGCGAACGCTGGAATGCCTTCGCCGAAGTGCCGGTACGTGAAAACCAGGCCGTCGTGGTCACCGGGCTCGACGGATTGACACTGAAAGTGCGCCCGGTTACCGCCGAATCACAGGAGCAGGAAGATGTTTGAATATGGATTGGGACTTTTGGCGTTCGTGCTGTTCGGCATCATCGTCAATGCCATCAAGATCCTGCGCGAGTACGAGCGCGGGGTAATTTTCCAGTTGGGCCGCTTTTGGAAAGTGAAAGGCCCCGGGCTGATCCTGGTGATCCCGATCGTCCAGCAGATGGAGCGGGT
>JAPHSB010000389.1 GCA_026193295.1 Lysobacterales bacterium | reverse complement strand
TGGCTGAAATGGGTGTGACCCGCATGATGGAATTCGGCGAGCGCGGCTCCGCCTGGGCGGCGGCCATGGACAAACCGATGCTCTGCATCATGACCCCCTGGGACGGCAAGCCGGCCACCGTGGGTAATGGCGTGATGGCCGGTATCGCCGTCGACTCGCGTGAAACGGTGGACCGAATGCACCGCAAGGCGCTCGAACTGGGCGGCGCCGACGAGGGCGCTCCCGGCCTGCGCGGCGAGGGCGGCGAGGGCTTCTACGCGGCCTATTTCCGTGACCTGGACGGCAACAAGCTCGACGTATTTAATTACGGTTGAGCCGGGCGCCGTGCGGCGCCTTCGCAAAAGGGGTCCGCAAAAGCAAGAATGGGGACGGGGCACATTAATTTGCCTTCGTAACAATGGGGCCAGATGAACAATGGGGCCGGATACCTTTAACGCCTTTAACGAACAATGGGGCCGGATACCTTTAACGGAAATGGTATCCGGCCCCGTTTGTGGGCCCCGTTTGTGCGGCCCCGTTTGTGCCGGCGACCCCGAGGGCATCCTGGCCCACACGCAGTCCGGTAAGGACTTTTACTCGGTGAAGATCAACGGCGCGGAAATGTCCGAAGGCAGCAGGAACGCGCTCATCGCCGGGCACTTCGGCGTGCCCGTGGTCATGGTCAGCGGCGATGAATGACTAGCCAGGGCACCCGGGGCGTTTGCCGATGCACTTCGAGTTCATGGGAACATTACCGCTGCTCTCGTCACCTGAACTCGATCATTGCAGTTATGTTTTTCGGGCAACCGATCCGTGACCGGTCGCGCTAAAACAGTTCAAAGCTCCGCCATGGTAATCAGCGTCTTTGTGGCTCTGACAACAGTCTTCTATTTCGCCGGGATTTGGCTGATTTTCCGACTGGGTAGCGCAACTCCATTGATGCTGTCCGTCGGGTTGGCCGCGATCATTGCTTGCCTTGTCACACGAAAGGGGCTGCGAACCCTGGGATGGCATTGGGGCAGTTGGAAGATTCAATGGCTCAACTACCTTTTGCCTGTATGCTATGCGGCGCTTGCATACGGGTTCATCTGGGCGACCGGCCTTGGTAGCTGGTACGACGTCGATTTCGTCCAGCAACAGAAAGAAAGTTACAACCTGACGGCCTGGTCAGACGCGGCTGTCATTGGCTTGCATTTTCTGCTCACTGCTAC
Source organism: Lysobacterales bacterium (assembly GCA_026193295.1). Lineage (GTDB taxonomy): Bacteria > Pseudomonadota > Gammaproteobacteria > Xanthomonadales > SZUA-36 > CALKKN01. Next base: position 5,469 of record JAPHSB010000389.1, on the reverse strand, counting down.
CGTCAGTTTTGTTCTGCTATTGCCGTCGGTGCTGGGTGAGGAACTTGGATGGCGAGGCTTGCTCGTGCCTGAATTGTCCAAGCTGATGCCGTTCACAGGCGTGGCCCTGGTTTCGGGTTTGCTTTGGGCCGTATGGCACTGGCCGTTGATGTTTATGGGGTTGTATGGGGCGGCAGAAGCCACGCCATTTCTCTATCAATTGACGTGCTTCACAGTGTGCATCATGTCCATGTCGGTCGTTATGACGTACTTCAGGCTGAAGACCGATAGCCTTTGGCCTGCCGTTGTTTTTCACATGAGCCACAACGTTTTCTTACAGAAGTTCTTTGGCCCGATGACTTCGGAGAATGCCAACTCCGCATGGTTTTCGGACGAATTCGGGATTGTGGTGCCAGCCATCCTGGCAATGCTCGCAATCCATTACGGGAGAAGGGGCCACCGCGAGTTCAAATAACGAAAAAGGGGACGGGGTAAATTAAATCCGAATTAACAAATTAATGTGCCCCGGCCCCTTTTTCTGTCTCCTTTTCCTGACGGTTCTGAAAGCCCGCCTCGAGCACGGCATCGATGCCCGGGACAAGAGCCGCGAAACCGGCTCCAGTTTCTCGACCTACTTCAACCCGGAAAGCCTGCAGCTGCGATTCGGCTGAGGGGGCTGGACAGATCGGGCATGGGGTCTTTCATTTGCAGTTCCAGACTAACCTCCTGCACCCGCGCATCCTTCAGGCTGCGTTGGGCGGCAGCAAGCACCTTCTGGATCTCCGTCGCATCAACCGGGTGCTCCTTGATCCGGCCGATCCGCAACAAGTTTTCCAAGGTCATCAGTTCCCCCTTTCAGAAATATCCTGGGTTCACTGACGATACGCGAAACGAAGCGATCTCCCTGTAAGACTTTGCTGCTGAATTCACTCACGGACATCACCACGGGATTCACCTCCCGACCCAAGGATTCCTGGGTGGGGTAGAAGGCCTGCACAACATCTTCAAACGAAGCGTCACCGACTACCATGACATCGATATCGCTGGTAATGCGTTCCTTGCCTTGTGCAATCGACCCGAAAATGAACGCCAGGTCAACCCGCTCCTGCAGCCGCAGAATGGCCTTGCGCAACACATCCGCCAGGCCGACTGTCTTGATGACGATACCGCGCAACTCCTCGAAGATTGCTGCGGACCGATTGGCCTGGTAGTGCTTTTGATTGCCGATCTTCCTGGACGTTATAAGGCCCGCGGACTCCAGGCGCTGCAGTTCCCGTTGCACGGACCCGATACCCGCATCGGCAAAGCGCACGATTTCGTTGGTGTAGTAGCTGCGGTCGGGCTTTCCAAACAACAGTCCCAAAACACGTTGCTGGGTTTTGGTGAAGAGCGCCTCGCCAAGGCTTGTACTTTTCATTCCCATTATGGGTATGTTAATTCCCAATTTGGGAATGTTCAATCCGGATCGTCGCATCCCCGGAAAAAGGGGCCGGATACCTTTAACAGAAATGGTATCCGGCCCCATTCTTCCTTCTTTGTCATGATTAGACGCAACACAAAAAGTTAGATATAAGTATTTATCTAATAAAAAATCAGAAAAACTTAGATAACTGGCTTTTTATCTAAGATATAAGTAAAATATCTGAGATTTATTAAACTAAATACTTAGATAACTACCGAAAAGTTTAGATATAGACATGTCGAAAAAGGCCCAAATCCAGCGAGAAAAGGATCAAATATTGGCTGCCCTCGCCAAGCAGGGCCAATACATGTCACCAAACGAAATAAAAGATGTAGCAAACCTAGATCTCAAACCTCACGTTCTGAGGGAAAGGCTGAGGGACTTAGTAAATGAAGGCAAGGTCACAAAAGAGGGCGTAGCAAAAGGCACTAAATATAAATTCAAGAAAACCCATACTGCCGTAGCTCACTTGACACTACCTAAAGTAAAGGTAGAAGGTCACGGCGAAGTTACATTTCCTCTTCCAGAGACCGCAAAAAAAGTTCAGCGATATGTAGAAGCACCTCTGCCGAACCGCGAACCAGCGGGCTACAACCGAGCATTTCTCGATGAGTACGACCCAAACAACACCCACTACCTGACTACAGAAGAAAAAGACGAACTCGAGAAGCTCGGACAAGCAGAAGATCAGGCACAACCTGCCGGCACCTATGTTAGGAAAATATTAAATAGGCTGTTAATTGATCTATCGTTCAACTCGAGTCGCCTGGAAGGAAACACATACTCACTTTTGGACACAGAGAAATTAATTCAGGACGGAGCGCCAGCAGCCGGGAAAGATCCAAAAGAAACTCAGATGATATTGAATCATAAGGGAGCGATTGAGTTTTTAGCTGAACCGACGGGCGACATTGGATTCAATAGAATAACTATTACAAACCTACATGCACTTCTTTCAGAGAATTTGCTGGGCAACCCAGCTGCTGAAGGGCGACTGCGAACCATTCCGGTTGATATCGGACAATCGGCTTATGTTCCAACAGCAATTCCAAAGCTAATCGAAGAATGCTTTGATCTAATTCTCAATAAAGCAGAACAAATTCAGAATCCATTTGAGCAAGCATTATTTGTTTCAGTCCAAATTCCTTACCTGCAACCGTTTGAGGATGTGAACAAAAGAGTTTCGAGGTTGGCAGCCAACATCCCGCTTTTTAGACACAATCTTTGTCCTTTGTCGTTTACTGACGTTCCGAAAAGACTCTACGTAGAAGGCCTCTTGGGAGTATATGAACTCAACGATATCTCACTATTCAAAGAGGTATTTAAATGGGCCTATCGCCGCTCAGCTTCTCGCTACAAGGTGATACAAGAGTCATTGGGTTCTCCTGATCCCACATACCTCAAACACAGAGAACTGATTAAGCAGTGTGTTCGGGACATGGTGGAGAAACGAGTAGAAAGATCGAATGTCACGAAGACCTTGGTGCAATTCCTGGATGGAAGGATTGAATCGGAAGAAAAAGGCGAAGTCGTAAATCTAATTGAAAAAGAATTGACAAGCCTTCATGAGGGGAATTTCGCACGTTTTAAAATCACCCTTAGAGACTTCGAGGAATGGTCGCAAGCCTGGCGCAGTAGTTCGGGAGATCTGAAATAATGCCTTGTATTCCACTACCTCTCAAATCGCGGTTTGAAGACGAGGTGAAGGTGCGCTTCCAAAGCGTGTGCGAGTGGTCCTGTAAAACTGTCAAACACGGCATTTATTCGGTACGTGTTGTCAATGATCCAGTCCTTCGCAGGTGGGTTGCAAAGGCCACTAGCTACCAGTGACTTCGCCAAATTCGAACCAGAAGAGTTTGGATTATAGTGTTGGCTGTTGAATCGCGGCCCGCTTTTCGGGCCAGCCAATCCGATTTTCAATGGGGTATCATCGAGCATCCAAAACGAGTAGAGATGCCACAAGCCAAATTTGTGGCGGTGATTGTGGTCGTCATCGCGAATCAGTTCTAGTAAAGAGAACCTTGTTTCAACTATCGGCTCAACGAATGCCACCCACCGATCGATCTCTGCTTTCAAGTCATTTCGCATGGAGTATTGCGTTATATTGCTCAGGTACCATCAACCTCAGCGGCCCAACAGAAAAGGGGCCAACTAGAAAAGGGGCCGGATACATTTTCAGGTTTTGCATCCGGCCCCTTATTTCGAAAGTTCAAGCAGCCAGGATTCGCCGCAACAGCTCACTGCCGGAAGGCGTGAACAGCCAGATGAACAGGCCGCAGTTCACCAGCACCGTAAGCCAGAATACGGCCCGAAACGAGGCCTTCCGGGACTTGTGCCGCAGCGTTTGCTGGGCGATCAGCGCCCCCGGCCAGCCGCCCAACAGCGACAGCAAATGAAGCGTAATTTCCTGCGTCCGCCAGGCGCCCGTCCGGGCGGCGGATTTATCCCAGAAGTACATGAAATACGTCACCAGGCTGGCGCCCATGTACAGCAGCAGGATCTCCGGCGGCAGGCGGCCTACGGCTACGGAGGCTGCCACGAGAAGCAGAAAGAGGCCCGCGTCGACGACATAGAGATAACGGTCGTTGCGCTTGATTTCCCCGGGCAGCCGCTCGCCCGCCCTTGTCACCCGCACGGCGCAAGGGCGACCCTGCTTGTCGGTGGACAGGGCGAATTCGACCAACTGGTCGATTGTGGGTGGCTCACTGCGATTGCGAAAAGCGCTGATGTTCACGAACACCTGTTTGGCGCCGGTGCTGGGGGTGATGAAATCGTAGCCTTTTTCTTCGTTCCAGTGGGTGATTTTTCCTTTCGTGCGCATGGAGGAATCTTCAGTCGTGGGATTGCAGCAAGGATCCTGCTGGGGTCAGCGTAAAGGCCAGAATAACTACTCGGGCACGGGTCGACGGGCTGTTGCCGATGGCTCCGATAGTACATGCAAACCGAATCCGACCCCATCGCACGCTTCGTATTCCATCCGGGAGCGTCGGAATGCGGGAGTTTCCGCCAGTGCTATGCTAGTAGGCCTGCATGAAACATGCGGGCCAAGGCTGTAAAGCCAGAGGAATTGCAAATGGAACAGACCCAATCACCCCTGATCACCGGCTTGTCCTGGGGGCGCATGGCGGTCCAGGGTGTCGGTAGCGGCAAAGACTTCAAGCTGTGGCCGGGGGGCGGCCGGGCCTGGGACTGGCGTGAGACCGGCATCCATCACAGGCCGGGAATCCAGCCGACTGATGTTCAGGAGTTGCTGGAAAACGGCTGCCAGGCCATCGTGCTGAGCCGGGGCCAGCTGCGCAGGCTGCAGACCTGCCAGGAGACGCTCGATCTGCTCGAAAGCCGGGATATCGCCGTCCACGTGGCGGAAACCAAAAAGGCGGTTGAGATCTACAACGACCTGGCGCAGCGCGGGCAAGCGGTCGGGGGCCTGTTCCACTCAACCTGCTGATGGCGTCTTGAGCATCGCTGGGAGCCCGCATGAAGCGAAGACAATTTTTGCAGCAAGCGACCGCCGTCGCCGCCATGCCCCTGCTGGGCGCCTGTAGTGGCGATGATCCCGTGGTGCAGATTGACCGCCGTTTTCCGGTCGGTCCATTTGGCGCCGAAGCCACGGCGGAGGAAGTGACCCGGGGCATGGACCTGGCCGGCAAGGTGGCCCTGGTGACCGGTTGTAATTCCGGCCTGGGCTACGAAACCCTACGTGTGCTGGCCCTGCGTGGCGCACACGTCCTGGGCACCGGCCGCAACCTGGAGAAGGCCAGCAAGGCCTGCGCAAGCGTTTCCGGGTCGACCACTCCCCTGGTGCTCGAGTTATCCAGTTTGCAGTCGGCCGTTGATTGCGCGCGGGCGGTCGCAGACCTGGGCCTCTCACCCGATATCCTGATCTGCAACGCCGGCATCAATACCTTTGGCGACCTGGAATTGGTGAACGGCATAGAAAAGATGTTCCTGGTGAATTTTCTCGGCCACTTTGTACTGGTCAATCACCTGCTGCCGCTGATGCAGCAGGCCGCGCCGGGGCGAATCGT
>JAPHSB010000082.1 GCA_026193295.1 Lysobacterales bacterium | reverse complement strand
TCGACGAGATATGGTCGGAGGGCCGGACCCGCTTCGGCGGCCCCTGGTTGGCCGGCCCCGAATTCAGCGCCGCCGATGCGTTCTATGCCCCGGTGGTTTTCCGCGTGCAAACCTATGGCCTGCCCTTGAGCGACGCGGCGCGCGCCTACGCCGACCTCTTGCTGGGCCACGCGGCCATGGTCGAATGGTACCGGGCGGGACTGGCCGAGCCCTGGCGCGAAACGAGCCACGAGGACGAAGTGCAGTCCGCCGGCGCTATCGTAGCGGACTACCGGCAGGAAACAAGCCAGCCCGGGGATTGAGCGTTACTGCCTGAAGATCCTGATCCACTCGCCGGGCTTTGGCTCCCCGGTGGGGTAGTAGCCGTTGATGAGGCGCAGATCCTGGACTTCGAACGGGTCCAGTTTGAGTTGCTCGCCCAGCGCCGCGAAGGTGGTCGCACCCGTAGCCTTCACGTAATGGATGGTCTTGGGTTTCTGGCCCTCGATTTCGCGACTGGAGATGGGGCGGAAGGTGTCGATGGATTCCAGGAACTTTGCATCGAATTCGTCGAACTTTTCCTGACTGGCCACCTCACCGGCGAACACGTAGGCATTCAGCTTGTAGTAGACCACCGCGAAGCGCTGATCCGGATTTCCTTCCTGACCAGGGATTATGCCAGTGAAACCCTTGAGTCTTGCGGGGCTGATTTCCCGGCCGTCGCGCAACTGCGAAATGTTGAGGTAGTTATAGACATACTCCTCCGGCGTTTGGGGCGTGCGCGCAAGCGGCTTCATGCTCAGTCGGGCTGCACCACCCTCGGCTTCGCCGGTTACGGTTTGTGTCTGGCTGTTCTTGCTGTGCGTCCAGCCTTCCGGAAAGTTGAAGCGAACCATTAAGCTCGTGTCGGAGTAGCGCTCGGGCTTCGGCTCCTTTTCCTTGAAGTTTTCTCCCCATACCAGACCTTCGGTAATCTGCCGGTAGCGGGCCACGCCCGAGTCGCGTGTGACCGCAGATTCGGTTGACTTGGCCTTGCTGACCGCACTCCGCAATCGTGTGTCGTTACGCGGATGCGAGGCGAATATGCCGTGATAGGAACGCCGTGGCGCCCCCTTTTGCGCCGCGCGCTCCTTTTGCAGGGTCTCGAGGTCCTTCATGGTCCCCAGCATTTCCAGCAACTGGTCCGGATCATAGCCAAGTCGCACCATGTAGCGGGCAGCCGCTTCGTCGGCCTCGAGTTCGTTGTCGCGGCCGTGCCCCTTGATCAACGAGTTCGCATACGCCATGCCGGCCTGATACACGTCCTGGCTGCCGGAGAGCGCTCCGGCCAGCGAGGAGAGAAAGCGCGCACCGCCGCTCACGGCCGGCATCCAATCGACATGATTCTGGGTGATGTGGCCTACTTCGTGAGCCAGCACCGAAACCAGCTGCGCTTCGTTCGCCACGTAGTTGAGCAGGCCCCGGTTCAGGTAGACGTAGTTATCCGCGGTCGCGAAGGCATTGATTTCCTGTGAGTCAAGCAGTGTGAAGGTGAACTTCTCGCCCGCCATTTCCGAGGCCGAGACGATTTCGTTGACAAGGCCCTCGACATAGGCGGTCAGCTCGGGATCGTCATACGCCCCCATCGACGCGAGCATTTCCGCGTGAATTTCCTCGCCACTGGGGTTACCGAAAACGGGCGCGGAAGCGAACAACATGCAGATCGCGAGTGCTTTCCAGGCGAAATGACGCAACTCACCCCACCTCCTGAGAGAAATAGCCCCTTAACTGTTCTCCCATGCCCTCACAGGCCTGGCTTTTCACGCGGGTTAGCAGGGGGATGGGCGCAACGACGCCGATCAGGTACGAGGTACCCTCTGAATCCACCCGGATGCGGGCTTCCTCGGTCAGGTCCGACAGATCCCAGACGACCGCTTCGAACATAACGTTCTTGTCCCAGGATTGATATCCGAAGCAGCCTCCCCCGGCCCCGGTTATGCCGCAAGCCATGCTGCCGGTGCGTCCGTGTGATTCCACTTCACCGTCGAGCCATACCAGGTAGCGGATCCTCTCTTGCTGCACTTTTTCCTGGATAACCGGGTCCTGCATGAGCTTCTTGAGGCGGCTGAGGTGCTTCGGTGCAGTCCTCGGCTCGAACCAGGGATACAGTGCGTCGACGAATTCCTCTTCCGGTACGACCTCAAAACTCGCATTCTTCAGCCGGTCGCCCAGACAGTCGATGAAGCCGCGGTCGGTTTCGTAGTGCCCGGCGTCGCTGCGGCCCAGGATCGCCACCTTTTCACCGACGCCGATTTTGATCGGCTCGGTGGTGGGCCGATAATCGTCGATGGTGGTAGTGGATGCGCAACCGCTGATCGCCGCGGCCGCGACAAGTGATGTGAATACTGGATACTTCACGGTTCGGTCATCGTTGCGGATTGCTGCTGCATCCAGCCATAAAGCGCCGGAATCCTGAAGAAGTCCAGCAACAGCTTGGCTCCTGCGTCGCGCAGCGCGACGACGGCGGCTGCCTCGATCGCCACGCCCCGGGATAACAAATATGAATCCGGCGTCTTGCCATAGGCGGGAAGAAACCAACTGTCAATAGGCATACCATCGGCGGTCTCAATGTCCAGGTTGTACTTGATCCATACTTCGTACACGTTGAGATACGAGTCCGACGGCGTGGCAAGCTGGACTTCCCGCACCGAGGGAATGATCACGAGGTCCGTATCCGGTCCTGCGTCCTCTTTCGAGGATACCACGGTCAGCGGCGTGAACAATCCGCTGAAGGCCTTGCTGAACAGGTCCACCTGGGACGCCCCAAGCTCTATCGTGGTCTTCGAATTGGGGCGCGCCTGGTAGTTGCGGAATTTACGGTCCAGGACGAGCACGGCGCTCATGTCCATGGGCTTGGATACAACCGTGGGAAACTCGTGCTTCACCCGCACGTTGGTAGTGCAGCCGGACACAAAGGCCATCGCCACACACAGCAGACCGGTCATGAGACGCAGATGTTTCAGCTTGGGCTCCTCCGCGGCGTCACGGCTGCAGTTCGGTCAGGCCGATGAAGGTCCCGCCGTTGTTGTAGCTCAGCTCGCGCATCAGCGCCGCGAACTTGATGGCCGCCCCGCTCGGCGTTCGCCCGCGCGTAAAATGCACCGGGAAGCCAATCGCATGGATGCGCACCAGCCGTTCCGAGCCGAGTTGTGCCTGATTGAGGTTTTCCACGGCCTTGACCACGGCCCGGATCGATCGGCCGGAAAAGTCGTCGCCGAGGGTGTAGATGCTGATCTTGCGGTCCGGCCGGTAGTAGGTCTGAATGGCGGCGTTGATCCCCTCGACCGGGCTGGAATTGCTGAACGGCGCCCAGGTGTTGAGCTCGTTTATGATACGCCGGCGGGTCTCCGGGCTGTCTTTCATCCAGGCCCGGCGGGTGTCCTCAAACATATACTGTCCCATGTCGTTCATCACCTGAATGCCTTTCACGCTGGGGTAGATGTTCAGGATGTTCAGCATTTCGACCTGCAGCCGGCGCCACGCAGCCATCTGCATGCTGCCCGAGGTGTCGATGACGAAGATGACGTACTCACTGTCCACCGGCACGCCGCCGATGAGCTGACTCTCGACGCGGTCATCCGGCGCCAGGCGCTGCATTTCCTCGGTCAACACCTGCAAAGCCAGCCTGAGTTGCTCCTCCTCCACGATTTTGGACTGCGCGATCTCCCTGGACTGCTTCTCCACGCTGGCCAGCTGGGCTCTGAGCCGGGCGATGCGTTGCTCAAAGTCCGACAATTGTTCCTTGCGTGACTTCAGGTCCTCGCTCAACACCACCGATTCGCCGCGGGCGTCGAACAGCTTTTCGGTCAGCTCCTGCACGACTGCCTGCAGATTTCGTTCCGCTTCATGCAGCGCGGCCGGGTCGCCCACGGGGGCGATGATCAATAACAGCACGATGGCCCCGAAGCCACAACTGATGACGTCCAGGAAGGACACGCTGGCTTCCGGAATGCTGCGACGCCGTTTGATCACGGCCAGTCCCTGGATGGCGCGATAAAGGCGCCCTTGGTGCTCATCGCAAACTGCCAGAACAGCGCCGCTGCTTCAGGATCGCCCTCCATTGGAAACAGAATCGTGTTCACCGGGACGCCGAGAGGCAACTTCTCGACCGCGCTGAGGAAGTTGCGGCGACGCTGCTCGCCACTGACCATAACAGATCCGGGCGGCGATTTGCCCTGGGTCGGCAGTCCATCGGTCAACAGGAACAGGTTATCGGGATTCTCCTGAAAGTCCTTCAGCGCCGTGATCGCGTTTTCCAGGCTGGTTCCGCCCTCAGGCGCGAATGCCCTGAGGCCGTCGACCGCTTCCTCGAGCTGCAGCGAATCGGCGGCATCCAGCCACTCACCCTCGCTGCCGACCACCGCCGGGAAGGTCTCGGTGTTGAAGATATAGACCTGAAAGCGGCTGCTCGCCGGCAGCTGGGCCAGGAGCCATTCGACCGTGCGCACCGTCCACTGCCATTTGGGCGCCTCGACGCGCTTTTCCGGCTCCATGTTACGGCGGCGAACGGCATTCACAACCGTGTCCGCCAGCATGCTCGCGGAGCCGTCCACCAGGATCATGACCCGTTCCCCACCCAGCGTCAGGCCAGTAAGATACTGGCGGTTGCCCTCGCCGAGGAACTGGCGAACCTTGTCGCCGAACTCGATCTCTTCCAGTTTGGACGTTTCGCGCTCCAGTTCCTCGACCTGCCGGCGCAGCATGGCGATTCGCTCCTCCGGGTCGGACTGGATGCTCTCTTCCACTTCTTCGAGATCGGTCAGGTAGCGCTTGCTGAGACCCTGGGCGCTGACCAGTTGCAGCTCCAGTTCCTCGATGCTGTTGAGCAGATCGCTCCGCTTTTTCTCCGCGTCCTCCACGTCTTCCTTCAGCATTTCCACCTCGGCGCTCAACTTCGGGTCGGGCCGGACTTCCTCGACGACATTGTGACGCAGAATCAGGAACAGCAGCGTTACCGCGCCGAAGCCACAGGCCATGATGTCCAGGAAGGACAGACTGAATGCGGCCATGCGTCGATCCTTAATCATGGCGAACGTGGATCAGCTTGAGTTCGTGCCCCCCGATCCGGATCGATTCGCCCGGCCGGCAGGTCGGCGGTAGAGACGCGTCCGCGGCCAGATGCAGCGTCTCGAGCGAGCGGTTGCGCAGCACCACCGTCAGCGCTGCGCCATCGTCCAGTTCGCCGCTGATACGCGGGCCGTTCTCGCCGATGCGGATACTGACCGGCTTGTTCAACGGCATGGCCCGGTCGCCGCAAAGCAGATGCGTGGCAAGCCGCTCCCCGTTGACGTCCGGTACCCGGGCCGCCAAGGCATCGGGCTCGATGCGGTACAGAGCACGCACGCGGCGCAGGTCGTCAACCTGGTCAAGAATCTCGCCATGCTGCGAAAGACATCGCTGGGTGCCCGCGGTCTGGTCTGCAACTTCGGCCTCGGCGAACTCGTCCACCAGTCCCGCCAACACAGCCGAGGCGTGTGACAGCAACAAGCTGCAGCTTTGCCACTTTTCCAGGAAGGAACGCACGCTCGCGAGCCGTTCGCCCACAAGCGCCGCGACCGCATCCCGGCGCAGGATGCAGGGATGCTCGCCATGCTCCGAGGCCAGCTTGATTGAAATGTCCGGCTCCCAGCGCAGGCGGGTCAGCCAGTGGGGTATCTGGTCGAAGATGGCCTGTTCCGTTGTCGACGAATGCAGTGGGTCGAAGCGGTAACTTTCGATCATGAGGTCGCTGATGTGGCGCGCGAGGGAATTCTGGATCTGCGCCATGCCCAGGCCCGGGAAGATCTCCTGGTCGACGATGCGGATCGACCCACCGCGAGGGCGGCACACCGTCAGCACCGACTGATGCATCTGCAGGTCCACGTACAGGGTGTCCCTCTCCACGTCCACGCAAGACCCCAGCGCGCTGTCGATCACGGCGGCAGTTTGGGACGGCAGAGCCTCGACCATGCCCAGCAGCAGCGCAAGCTGTGCGTGCGCGAAGCTGCCCGGCGCCAGCACGAGCAGCGATTCAGGCGAGCCGGCGTTCAACCATAGCTTGCGCAATTGCGCAAAGGCGATGTCTGCATGATGCCGGGCAAAGCGGTGGCGGCTGGGCAGCGGCGCCTGGCTGAGATGGCACCAATACTGGTTGTACACGTGCTGCGGTTCGCGCCACGCCACGGCACGCGCCTCTTCGCCGGTCACGATGCCTTCCCGGGTCAGGCGCGCAAAACCGGGTTCGGCATGCAAGGCGCCGTCCTCTGCCTGGACCAGCAGCGACTGATCGTTGAGTTCCAGCGCGGCGAGCGTCATGTGGACAGCGACTTGAGAAACCGCAGCACACGGTTCTCGCAATAGGCGTAGGTGTCGAGCACCAGGCGTTCCTGCATCAATTGCAGCTGGTGCATGAAGAACATCACCACCATGCTGATCAGGAGGGCGACAAAGGTCGAGTTGAAGGCCACACCGAGGCTCGCCGTGACGCCGGCGATATTGCCCGCCATCGCCTCGTGGGCCTTGCCCAATGCCGATCCGATCCCGCGCACGGTGCCAATGAAGCCGATTGATGGAATTGCCCAGGTAATGTAGCGCACCATGGACAGTTCAGAATCCAGGCGGCTGCTTTCCGCCTCGCAAGCCGAGTGGGCGGCTTCGGTGGCCGCCTCCACCGATGAAGTCACCTGGAAGCGCGACAGCGCCGTGCTGAGCGCCCGTGGCAGCAGGTAGCTCTGCTGCTGCTCGGGCAGTGATTGCAGGGGCCGTACCAGCTGGCCGGTATCGTCAGGCAGGACGCGGGTTCCTTCGGACAAGGAAACCAGTGGCATCTCCAGCATCCTGGACTCACGCATGGCGGCCCGCGTCTTGTAACCCATGATGGCCAGCGCCCAGATCATCAGAATGAAGCAGGCTTCCTGCTCGAAGTCCTTGATGACGACCCAGAATGAGCGCGGCACCACGTACTCGCCACCGGCCGCCACGACTTCGGCGGCGTGGTTTAGAATGCTGTCCGCATTGGGCCGCACCACGGTAACGTACGCCGCATGCACCAGAATGATCGCCAGCATCAGGGCAACCAGCTGAAAGAACAGTTCGTTGGTGTTTTTCCTCATAGGGTCATTTTATACATGGTTTCCCTATATATCCGCAGGCAGCGGCACCGGGTAGTCCTCGGAAATCTCGTCGCCGGGCCTGAATACGTCTTCGGGCGATGCCTGAACAGCGGACTCCTCTTCCTTGTCCGCCTCGGTGCCCGCAGCGGATTCTCCGGGCAGTTCTTCAAGAACCTGCTCGTCCGCTGCAGCCGCTGCGGGTGGTTCCTCAACCGGCTGAGCCTGGGCGATGGCCACCGCCCAAATCGCCAGCAACAAGAGCATCAACGCACTTCTCACGATTGACTTCATGACGGTCATGGTTCCACCATGGCCTGGTCCACGTAGCGTGCGATTCTGAACCCGGTTTCCGAATTGCCGTCACTGCCCTCGCTCCGAAAAGCCAGGCGCAATTCCGAGCGCGAAGCTCTGGCCCAACTCGCCCCGCGAATCACGTACCGGTTGCCGGCGTCCGGGCCGGTGGGGTCCACTAACGGCTCACCGCGCACCGGGCGAATTTCGAAATAATCGTTGACCCACTCAGACACGTTGCCGCTCATGTCATGGAGTCCGTTGTGGTTGGGCTCGAACGACCCGACCGGCGCGGTCACCGGAAAGCCATCGTTGTAATTTGACAATACGAACGTCACGATGTCCGCCGCGCCCTGGCCGGCGTAATTCTCCACAACAGCCGGCGGCGGATACTCTTCGGTACCCCACGGGAACATCATGGCGTCGCCTTGCGGGCCGATGCGGGCAGCAAAGGCCCATTCCGCCTCGGTGGGCAGGCGGTAACCATGGGAATCCGGATTCCAGCCCGTCACCTGCCCTTCCTCTTCCAGGTAAAACGGGGGCAGGCCGTCGCTGCGGCTCAGCCAATTACAAAACAACGCAGCCTCGTTCCAGGACACGTTCACCACCGGTTGGTCGTCCATGTCCAGGGATTGACCGCGCACCGAACTGGAGGAATGGTCACTCCGCCAGCGTCGGTACTGCCCGTTGCTGATTTCGCGCGTTCCCAGGTAGAACGGACGCTCCAGGCGAACGTTGCGCTCGGCCTCGTTGGCGCGGCGGCCAGGCTCGCGGCGCGCAGCGCCCATGGTGAACGTGTCGGCGGGACGGAAGAGCTTGAGGCTCGCACCCACGGACGAAGTGATTTGCGGCGGGCGGGTCGCCCAGTAGGCCTGCTCCAGGGTCAACAGGCGAATATCGAGTGATTGATCGAGATCCGAACGCGGCCTGATGGTCAGCGTGCGGGTTTCATAGCCGGCTTTGCGGACCGTCAGCTCATGGTCGCGGGCCGTCAGCGCCAGCGTCTGGCTGCCGGGTTCGCGACTGCGCCCGTCCACCACCACCTCGGCGTCGGGGGGGGTAACCGAGAGCCGAATCTGGCCTATGATCGGGACCAGGTCCAGGGCCAGGCTCGAGTGACCCTCCGGTTCCGTCTGCACGGTGCGTACCGCCTTGCTGTAACCTTCGAGAAACAGTTCCACGCGGTGCTCGCTCAGCGGCGAAACTCCAACGCTGACCGGAGTGGTGCCACGGAATTCGCCATCAACGCGGACGTGAGCCCCCGCCGGCGACGTGCTGATGTCAACGATTCCGTCAGCTACCACCAGTTCGATCGTGGGGTGAGTCTCGATTGAGCCCGCCTTGACCGACACCTGCCGTTCCCAGGTCTTGTAACCGCTCTTGGCGATGCGCAGTTGACTGCCGGTTTCCAGCACCTCGGTCGCCAGTGGCGTGTTGCCGACCCGTTGACCGTCAATGAGGACCTCGGCGCCTTCCGGAACGGTGCTGATCTGCATCTGCCCCCAGGCCGGCTCCAGCTCCACCTCTACCGACTGACTGCGGCCCAGGCCCTCGATTTCGATTTCCTGCTGCAGGGGAAAATAACGGTGCTTGCGGAATTCGACGATATGCGGGCCTCGCTGGATGTCCTCTACGAGCCCGGGCGCGGTACCGACGGCTTCGCCGTCGATGAAGACCTCGATGCCGTCCAGCCCGGAGCGTACATCAAGTTTTCCTGGCAGTGGTTCGAGCACAAGTTCTACTTCTTGCGTGCGTTCGCCGGTGACTTCGATGGAGGTGCTGAGCGGATGATAGCCATCGGCTTCCGCGCTCACCGGATGCGTTCCCCGCAGCAACAGGTAATTGTCTCCGATGTGGAAAGAGAGGCCGCTAACGGTAACGCTCGCAGCGGCCGGATCGACCCGAAAGATCACGGCCCGCGCGGCCAGCAAAAAGGCGAAGCTCAGCGCCGCAAGGACCAGCACGACGCCCAGCCCCACATAAACAGGCGAGACCCCGATCTCTCGCCGCACAGCCGGGCCGTCCAGCGGCACGAATTCAATGGCGGACAGCGGCCGGGATTGCTTTTCGTCAACCATGGTCGTAGCTGTGGCGCCGGCGCGGCGCGGTCATCCGATAGGTTCCTCGCAGCGCACCGCGATCGGTTCGCCCCCGGGCTCTCCCGTCACGGTGAATTCAACCCGCACGTCGCGGTAGCCGCTTCGGGTGCCGGCCGCCACGTACTTTCCCGGCCGCAATTTCACGGACACTTGCTGAAACGTTCCCAGGTCGGCCACGCGAAACAGCACCACGTGGGTCTGGTTGTCGGAGCGGAACACGACGTCCACCGCCGAATTAGCCACTTTCAGGAGGGCGTCCAGCTTCGTGATCTGCCCGCGGAGCCGCTGTCCCGGATTGGAAATTCCTCTCGCATTTTCCAGCGCTCCCTGCGCGGCGCGGAACTCAGCCTCACCCGACAACCGCAGCGGCTCCTCGATATACGCGTTCAATTGCGTATCCAGATCCGCGCGCACCCGTGCCGGGATGAGCCCTACCCTCGCGTCAACGAGCGAGGGATCCTCCTCCAGCAACGTTTCGTAGATTGACACTGCCTCCTGCCATTCTTCGCGCGACTCCAGATCCGCCGCGCGCTCGAGCTCGCTTCTGACGCTGCTGCCGGATTCCCGGTTCTCCACCTGCGCCAGCGCCTTTTCAACCGCGGCGTCGCCCGGGTAGATCTTGCCGGCCTCGAGAAAGGCGGATCGGGCACCGACGTAATCCTGGCTTTCCAGGGCCGCGAAACCGCGGCTCATGTGCCTGCGGAAGGCGCTGGCCGTGACTTCCCTGTTCGCGAGTGCGAGCGACTTGGCGGCTCGCCGGTGCGATGGATCGAGGCCGACGGCCTCGCGGTACTCTGCCTGTGCCACCTGGAAGGAGTCGCGGGTCATAGCCTGATCGCCGGCCTCGATGTGCGTGGCGACCTGCGCCAGGGTTTCACCGCGCTTCGCCAGCTCCTGCACTTCCGGATCCTGCGGCGCTATTGTGGTGGCCAGTTCGATGGAAGTCGAAGCGACGTTTAGGTTGAGGGACTCGATGGCGGCCTCAGCGTCGACCTTGGCATCCGCGAGTTTTTGCCGCCCCAATTCCTCGATATCGCCCAAACGGACACGTGCCAGTCTGAAATGCTCGAGCGACGACGCATAGTCGCCAAAGCTGTAACGCTCGTCGCCGGTCTCGATCGTGTCCAGAGCCTGCTGGAATTCGACCTCCGCCCAGCTTTCCACGTTGCGTCCCCGGAGCCGGTCCCGGATCGCCACGATCTCAGCCAGCACGCCCTGTGATTCCTGCCGGTAGCGGGTCAATTCTGCCGCCGTCGAGGGAGATACTGTTGCCGGCGAGGCCTCGGGAACAACGGGCAGTTTATCCACGTCTCCCGCGACCCAGGGCTCGGTCACAAATTGGGGGAGCAGGAACACTGTGCCGGCCAGGGCCAGAGCCAGGACGATCAGTGTGACCCTTTGGGTTGTGGAATTATTGGAGGGGCTGGTCCGCGAGATCGGCATCCGCATAGTGTCAACAGGCCCTAATTGGAATTGCCGGACAATTGCTGCGTGACGGTGCCAGGGAGAGTGCGTTCCTGTTCATAGATACGCTGCAGCATCTCACGCCACTGCTCGTATTGCGTCTGCACGGTGCCGGTCAGCGTCACGGTGCGGTCCTCCAGCGCAATCACCTGTGGCGCGATCACCGCTTCCAGCGATGACCCCATCTCCGCGACCCTCTCGGTTTGGTCCGCTGCCTTCTGCTTGGTGTCGAGGCCCTGCTTGAGCGCGTAGCCGCCGGCCGCGGCCGTGGCGGTGCT
>JAPHSB010000423.1 GCA_026193295.1 Lysobacterales bacterium | reverse complement strand
TTGGCCGCCCGGCGCTGGAACGGCAGCAAGCGGCGGGCCTGCGCAACAAGCTGGTGGGCCTGGTGCTGGAAGGTCGCGGTGTGCTGCGCCCACTCCAGCCGGTGATGACAGCGGCCGGCCCGGGCCTGACCACCAGCGGCACCTTTTCACCGACACTGCAACGGGCCATCGCCTTCGCGCGGGTGCCGGTGGGGGCGCAGGACCGCTGCACCGTGGACATTCGCGGCAAGGAATTGCCGGCTCGTATCGTGCAACCGCCGTTCGTGCGCAACGGCAAGACTTGCGACGGGATTCTCTAGGTGTGGTTAGCGTTGAGTGGGCGATGCTAGAATTGAAGCCGTGGGACCGTAAAGAGGGAAAAACCAGATGAGCGATATACCATCCGACCTGCTGTACCGGGAAAGCCATGAATGGGTTCGTCAGGACGAGGACGGCACGGTGACGATCGGCATATCCGATCATGCGCAGGCCCAACTGGGCGACATGGTGTTCGTCGAATTGCCGGAACCCGGCATGAGCTACGAACAGGGCGACGCCTGCGCGGTGGTCGAATCGGTCAAGGCCGCCTCCGACATCTACGCGCCACTGACCGGGGAGGTCATCGAGGCCAACAGCGCTTTGGAGGATTCGCCGGAATTGGTGAACACGGATCCCTACGGCGATGGCTGGCTGTTCCGCATGCAACTGGCGAACGCCGCCGAGCTCGACGGATTGCTCACGCCCGAGGCCTACGCCGAGCAGGCCGAGAGCTGATCCGGACAGCCTATGGCGCCGGCTGACGAGGATTCGGCAGATGCCCACTTGGTCGATTACGTGTTGCCCTAGGAGCCCGTCAGGCAATGGGGCTGACCTTTCCGATGCCGCTGCCGTTTCTCCTCACCGCCCATCCACAGGTGCTAAGCCAGGTCCTGGCGGTGATACAACGCGGCATCTCGACATACCTGAACCACCCTGGATTCACCGTGGTCTCCGGGGCTCGCACCGAAGCGGTCACCCTGATCCGGCGGGCTGACTCAAAGCCCGGGTGCGAGTAGCCCAAGTCTAATCCGGCGCCAGTTAGCGGATCCTGATACTCGCGCGAATTTCGGAAGAGGCAGGTCATACTTCCTGTACGCGGGCCCTTTTTCTTTTTCAATCATCGTGGCCGGAGATCCGATTTTCTCGCATGACTGGTTTATAATTTGCGTCCGCCGGTCTCGGACCCGGGCCCAAGGGCCCGATGTTTCCATGCCGGCGACAGGTCGCCCGCTGCCGATCGCCGGCAGTCATACATGGAGGATAGAGGATGATGACTCGTGGTCTGATGCTGTTGATCGCTTTGCTGCTGGCGGCTCCCGCCGCGCGCGCGGTGGAGGCGCTGTCGACGGAAGAACTCATGTCGCACTGCGAAAAGTATTACGACGAACAGGCCCACGAAGATCGCGTCTTCTGCACGCGCTACATCCAGGGATTCATCGACGGCGCGGTGGCCACCGATGAGCGCGTTACGCGCAATGTCGTCGGGGAATACGACCAGGACGAGTCGTTCAGCGAGCGGGCGGCCCGGACCCGCATCGGCAACCGCCTGGAGCGGTATGGAGCCTCCGTCTACGCCGACTTCTGCCTCGGGGACCCCGTGCCGCTGAAGGAAGTCGTCGAACACATCGTCGAGGATGCGACTGATCCGGAGCGCGTGGCGGCCAATCCTCTCGCACGTGATCTCGTCTACCAGACAATACGCGAGCACTACCCCTGCCCCGACCGTGACTGATCCACGATGAGCGATCCACTGCACAATCCCGGGGAGACGGCGGGCCTGCGCGCGCACGCCGGCAGCATCCTGGTGCTGGCCGTCATGCTGGCAGCCGCCTGGCTGCTCTGGTCGGGCTTTTTCAAGCCGCTCCTGCTCGGATTGGGCGCCTTCTCGTGCCTGCTCGTCCTTATCATCGCGCAGCGCATGCACCTGTTCGATCAGCACGTGTTTGCGCTCAGGCTGAGCC
This sequence comes from Lysobacterales bacterium, assembly GCA_026193295.1. Taxonomy (GTDB): domain Bacteria; phylum Pseudomonadota; class Gammaproteobacteria; order Xanthomonadales; family SZUA-36; genus CALKKN01. Next base: position 226 of record JAPHSB010000423.1, on the reverse strand, counting down.
CGCGCCTGTTCAGATTCTGGGCCTGGCTGGCCGGCGAGATCGTCCGCTCCAGCCTGGAAGTCTCCCGCGCTGTATTGAGCCCCCGGATGCCCATCAGCCCGACCCTGGTCGAAATCGAGTCCGGCAGCAGCCACCCGGTCGACCTCGCCATCCTCGGCAACTCGATCACCCTCACTCCCGGCACGCTGACGCTCAACATCGAGGGCCAGCGCCTCTACGTGCATGC
>JAPHSB010000483.1 GCA_026193295.1 Lysobacterales bacterium | reverse complement strand
TGGTGGTGCACGACGGCCCGGACTACCTGCGCTACGCGGATCTCAAGACGGTGCTGGACAACCTGATCCACCGCCAGGAAATCCCGGCCATGATCGTCGCCCTGACCCAGTCGCCCGACCGCTTGGTCGAATACACCGGGGATCCCCGGCAAGCGAAGTTCATCGTCGAGGACCTGCTGCCCGCGCTGGACGAGAAGTTCCCGCTGATGGACGATCCGGCCATGCGCGGCCTGATGGGCGCCAGCCTCGGCGGGGTCGCCACACTGCACACCGCCAGCCTGTATCCCGCTCACTTCGGCCAGTTGCTGCTGCAGTCCGGCTCTTTCGCCTTCAGCGACCTTGGACACCACCAGAAAGGACCGGTGTTCGACCCCGTGGTGCGTTTCGTGAACGGCTACCGCAAGAAGCCCTTCCCGCTCGCACAGAAGATCTACCTGAGCTGCGGCATCTACGAATCGCTGATTTACGAAAACCGCTCGATCTTACCGCTGTTGCAGGCGCAGGGCATGCAGGTCAACTTCGAGGAAGCCCGGGACGCCCACAACTGGGAAAACTGGCGCGACCGCCTGCGCAACGCGCTCACCTGGCTGTTCCCGGGTCCCCTCTGGATGGTCTACGAGTAGCTTCCAGGTCGGCGCGTGCTGGTGCACTTTGCAGGCTTTGGTCGTATCATGGTGGGCCCGACGTTTAAGGACAATTAAGTGGCGCACATCACTCGCAAGATCGGCCTGTCGCTGGGTGCAGACATCTGCTGGCCCATCTGCTACGAAGCGCTGCTCAAGCGGCTCGACCTGAAACTATCGATCGGCGGCGACACCGTCAGCTTCGAGTCCAGCCGCGTCCAGATCGAGCCCTTCGACCTGCGCGCACCCTGCAAGTATGACGTTGTCATCGACCGGCTGACGCATTGGTACCACACCTCCCGCGAGTGGATCAAAAAGGAAATCCTGGTCAACGACCTGTACGTGTTCAACAACCCCTGGTCGCTGCAGTCGATGGAAAAACAGACCACCTACGCGGCCATGATCCGTCTGGGATTCCCGGTGCCGGATACCTGGATGATTCCGCCCAAGCGCTACCAGGAATCCAATGACCTGCAGCCCACCCTGACCCGCTACGCCAAGCTGTTCGACCTGGGCTCGGTCGGCGACCAGATCGGCTACCCGCTGTATATGAAACCCTACGATGGCGGCGCCTGGGTCGGGGTCACCGGCATTCACAACCGCCAGGAACTGCTCAACGCCTATGAGAGCAGCGGCACCCGGGTAATGAACCTGCAGAAGGGCGTGGATCCACACGATGCCTTTGTACGCTGCATTGGGCTCGGGCCGCAGTTCCGCTTCGTCAACTACGACCCGGGCGCCCCGCTGCACGACCGCTACCGCATGGATTACGATTTCCTGCCGCCCGAGCAGGCACAACAACTGGTCGATATGACCATGGTCATCAACGCCTTCTTCGGCTGGGATTTCAATTCCTGCGAAGCGCTGCGCCAGGACGGCCGCTGGCATCCGATCGATTTCGCCAATGCCTGCCCCGACTCGCAGGTGACCTCCTTGCATTTCCACTTCCCCTGGCTGATCAAGGCCAACCTGCGCTGGTCGATTTTCTGTGCCGCCACGGACCGCGCGATGAAAACCAATCTCGACTGGGGCGAGTACTTCGCCATCGCCGACAGCGATCGCTCCTTCGACGAAAAACTGGCCGGTTACGTCAAGCTTGCCCGGCAACGTTTCGACGTGGACGCTTTCGAGGAGTTTTGCGCCACGCATTTGCCGCAACTGGACGAAGTGGCCCACGAGTTTTTCGCTACCGACACGGTACGCGACGCCATCCGGGAAAAGGTCACCGCGCTGTACCCCGACCACGAGATCGACCGCTTCTGCGAACTGTTCTGGAACCGCGTGCAGGAGTCGCGGCAGGTAGAAGGGCCCGCGTCTTGAAGGACGTCTCCCACTGGCATTCACCGCACGTCGAGCAGGAAGTCCAACTGGTGCGCTGGGGTACCTATGGCAGCCCGGTGCTGCTGTTCCCGACGGCCGGCGGCGACGCCGAGGAAGTGGAGCGCTTCCACCTGATCGGGGCGCTGATGCCGCTGATCGAAAGTGGCCGCATCAAGGTGTATTCGATCGACTCCATCGCCGGCAAGACCTGGATCTCGCGCCAGCATTCAGCCGAGTTCTGCTCTTACATGCAGAATATGTTCGACGCCCTGGTCTACGAGGAGATCGTTCCAGCCATCCGCATGGACTGCCAATCGCCGGACATCGAGATCATCGCGGCGGGCGCCTCCATCGGCGCCTTCAACGCGGTCGCCAGCATATGCCGGCACCCCGACGCATTCCGCCTGGCCATCGCCATGAGCGGCACCTACGATCTCTCCAAGTACCTCGAAGGGCGTTTTATCCAGGACTTTTATTTCGCATCGCCGCTGCACTTTCTTCCCGGCCTGGAAGGGCCCCAACTGGAGCAGTTGCGCACCCGCGCCGTACTACTGCCCAGCGGTGAAGGCCCTTACGAAGATATCGGGGAGTCCTGGCGCATGGCCGCGGCGCTCGGCGCCAAGGGCGTGCCCAACCGGGTCGACCCCTGGGGCCCCGAATGGCGCCACGACTGGGTCACCTGGCGCGCCATGCTGCCCAAGTACCTGGACGAGTTTGCCTGAAGCCTGCGGCTGACCGGAAGCCGTCAATCGGGGTCGCGCGTCTGTGAAACGCGGAACCGCTCAATGTTTGAGTACTCTGAACCCCAGTTTTTGCAATTTTTCGATAGTTTCAGGTTCAATATTTCTGGCGATGATTGAATGGCAGCCAAAT
>JAPHSB010000240.1 GCA_026193295.1 Lysobacterales bacterium | reverse complement strand
GGCCCGGGTGATTCCGTACCGCGGTTCCTGGCTGGACTTCGAGTTCGATCCGAAGGACTGCATATTCACGCGCATCGACCGCCGCCGCAAGCTGCCGGTGACCATCCTGTTGCGCGCCCTCGGCATGGGCGACGAGGAAATACTGGAAACCTTCTTCGACACCAGCACCGCTACGCTGAAGAAATCCGGCGCCAAGCTCGAGCTGGTGCCGGAGCGCCTGCGCGGCGAAACTGCGTATTTCGATATTCGCAGCAAGACTGGCAAGGTCCTGGTGCCGAAGGGCAAGCGCATCACGGCGCGCCACGTGAAGATGATCGAGGATGCCGGCGTAACCGCGCTCGAAGTCCCCGATGAATACCTCTTGGGCCGCGTGATGGCTCGCGCGGTTATCGACAAGGAGTCCGGCGAAATCCTCGCCGCGGCCAACGCGGAGTTGACCGATGAATTGCTGGAAGCGTTACGGGATGCGGGCATCAAGAAGCTCGAGCTCCTGTACATCAACGACCTGGACCAGGGACCCTATATCTCCAGCACGCTGAATATCGATCCGACCAGCAACGAATTGGAAGCGCTGGTCGAAATCTACCGGATGATGCGCCCGGGTGAACCGCCGACCAAGGACGCCGCCCAAAACCTCTTCAAGAACCTGTTCTTCGCCGAGGAGCGTTATGATCTCTCGGCCGTTGGGCGCATGAAGTTCAACCGTCGGGTCGGGCGCAAGGAAGTCGAGGGTTCCGGCGTACTGGACCGCCAGGACATCCTGGATGTCCTGCGCGTGCTGATTGACATCCGCAACGGCAAGGGCGGGGTGGACGACATCGACCACCTGGGCAACCGCCGCGTGCGGAGCGTGGGCGAGATGGCGGAAAACGTGTTCCGGGTAGGTTTGGTGCGCGTCGAGCGCGCTGTCCGCGAGCGCCTCTCTGTGGCTGAAAGCGAAGGCCTGTCGCCGCAGGAGCTGATCAATGCCAAGCCGGTGGCTGCGGCGGTCAAAGAGTTCTTCGGTTCGTCCCAGCTGAGCCAGTTCATGGACCAGAACAACCCGCTGTCCGAGGTTACCCATAAGCGCCGCGTGTCGGCCCTGGGTCCAGGCGGCCTGACGCGCGAGCGAGCCGGTTTCGAGGTGCGTGACGTTCATCCGACCCACTACGGACGGGTGTGCCCGATTGAAACGCCGGAAGGCCCGAACATCGGTCTCATCAATTCGTTGGCCGTCTACGCGCGCACCAACGACTATGGCTTCCTCGAGACGCCCTACCGCAAGGTGGTCGAAGGCAAGGTGACCGAGAAGGTCGAGTACCTTTCGGCCATCGAGGAGGGCGAGTACGTCATCGCGCAGGCCAATGCGGAACTGGACAAGTCTGGCAAATTCACCGACGAGTTCATTCCTTGCCGGCACCTTGGCGAATTCACGCTGATGGAGCCGGACACCATCAGCTACATGGACGTGTCACCGAAGCAGATCGTATCGGTGGCGGCATCCCTGGTTCCTTTCCTCGAGCACGACGACGCCAACCGCGCCTTGATGGGCTCGAACATGCAGCGCCAGGCGGTGCCGACGCTGAAAGCCGAGAAGCCGCTGGTCGGCACCGGCATGGAGCGTTCCGTGGCGACGGACTCGGGTGTGACCGCTGTTGCCAAGCGTGGCGGCGTGGTCGACCAGGTTGACGCCGGCCGCATCGTGGTGCGTGCGAACGAAGAGGAAGTGCCGGTCGGTGATCCGGGTGTGGATATCTACAACCTCACCAAGTACCAGCGTTCCAACCAGAACACCTGCATGAACCAGCGGCCGCTGGTGCGGGTCGGCGACCGCGTGTCCGCCGGCGATGTGCTGGCCGACGGCCCGTCGACCGACCTCGGTGAGCTGGCCCTGGGCCAGAACATGCTGGTCGCTTTCATGCCCTGGAACGGCTACAACTTCGAGGATTCGATCCTGATCTCGGAGCGCGTGGTGCAGGAAGACCGCTACACGACGATCCATATCGAGGAACTGACCTGTGTCGCGCGCGACACCAAGCTCGGCTCCGAAGAGATTACGGCCGACATTCCCAACGTCGGCGAGCACAACCTGAACAAGCTGGACCAGTCGGGCATCGTCTATATCGGTGCGGAGGTCCGGGCCGGTGACATCCTGGTCGGCAAGGTCACACCGAAAGGCGAGACCCAGTTGACGCCGGAAGAGAAACTGTTGCGCGCGATTTTCGGTGAGAAAGCGTCCGACGTGAAGGACACCTCCTTGCGTGTTCCCAGCGGCATGGACGGCACCGTGATCGACGTCCAGGTGTTCACCCGCGACGGCGTCGAAAAGGATGAGCGCGCCATCTCGATCGAGAAGGACCAGCTGCGGCAGGTGCGCAAGGACCTGGACGACCAGCTGCGCATCGTGGAGAACGCGATTTACCAGAGGCTGGAAACCGCGCTGGTGGGCAAGGTGGCCGACAAGGGCCCCAAGCTGAAAAAAGGCGACAAGATCAAAGTGGCCTACCTGGCTGAACTGGATCGTGAAGACTGGTTCAAGCTGCGCATGCGCAACGACGACGTCAACGACATGCTGGAGCAATTGCAGGATCAGCTGGCCCAGCAGCGCAAACATTTCGACGCCCGCTTCGAAGAGAAGAAAGGCAAGATCACGCAGGGTGACGACCTGGCCCCGGGTGTGCTCAAGATGGTCAAAGTGTACATGGCCGTCAAGCGTCGCATCCAGCCAGGCGACAAGATGGCCGGCCGCCACGGCAACAAGGGCGTGATTTCGAT
>JAPHSB010000295.1 GCA_026193295.1 Lysobacterales bacterium | reverse complement strand
TCTGCCCGAAGCCCAGCGCCTGGACGAAGTGGCGGTCGGCGACACCGTGCTGGCCGAATACGTCCAGAAGCTGACCCTGGAACTGCTCGCCGGCAGCGGCGCCCCGCCCGGCAGCGGCAGCCTGAGCGCCCGCAAAGCCGGTCCGGCCAGCGCGCCACCCGGCGGCGTGATTACCGAGACCAACATTTCCATGGCCACGGTTAGCGCCATCGACCTGGACAACGGCACCTTCAAGCTGCAGTGGGATGACGGCGAAAAGGAATATGTCGCACGCAACCCCGAAAACCTGAAAAAAGCCAGGGTGGGCGACTACGTGATGGTGACGTATTCGACGGCGCTGGCGCTGCAGCTGCAGGCGGTGGAGGCGCGTTAGAGGGCGTCGCGGGAATGTAATTTCCTACAGGACTCTGCGGCTCCCCCTGCTATCGGCACCGGGTTATTCACCCGATGATTGTCGCGTGCAGCTTCCCGTCCCGCAACGGCAATTGACAAGTCATGCTTGTCATCCCTACACTCCCTGTGATCGCTAGCTTCAGGCATCGCGGCCTCAAACGCCTGTACGAGAAGGGAGATCGCAGCAGGATCAATCCGGCTCATCTGGAGCGGATCGAACTGATCCTGAGTGACCTCGAAGTCGCGGGGACAATCGACCACATGCGCCAGCCGGGCTATCGCCTGCACGTGTTGCGTGGTCCGTTGGCGGGCTATTACGCCATCGTTGTCTCCGGAAACTGGCGTATCGTGTTCAGGTTCGAAGGTGGCGACGCCATCGATATCGACCTGGTGGACTATCACTGAGAGACGACAGAAGACCATGCTCATGAAATTTCCTCCCCACCCGGGAAAACACGTCAGGATGAATTGCCTCGAGCCGCTGGGCCTCACCGTTACCGCAGCGGCCCGGGCGCTGGGAGTCAGTCGCCAGGCATTGAACAACCTGGTGAACGAAAAGGCCGGCATCTCAGCCGAGATGGCCATTCGATTTGAAAAAATGGGTTGGGGAACCGCCGACGGCTGGCTGCGGCTCCAGATGAACTACGATCTGGCCCAGGTGCGGATGAAAGCTGACAGCATTGCGGTTCACCCTATTGCGTGAAGCCCCGACCGGCGGCGCTGTTGAGGTTTGAGAATGACTGACGCCGAATACTTTGAAATGAACCGCGCCGGCTGGGATCAGCGGGTCAAGGCCCACGTTGAATCCAGGTTTTACGATGTGGATGGCTTTCTCGCCGGCGCCACGTCACTCCGGGAAATCGAACTGGCCGAGCTTGCCAATGTGCGTGGCAAGAAGCTGCTGCACCTGCAGTGCCACTTTGGACTGGATACCCTTTCCTGGGCGCGGCGGGGCGCCATCTGCACCGGTGTGGATATTTCACCCGCAGCCATTGGACAGGCGCGCGATCTGGCGCAACGAGCCCGGGTCGATGCGGAGTTCGTGTGCTCGGATGTATACGGCTTCGTGGCGGGAAGCGCCGGGCCTTACGATATCGTGTTCACGTCCTACGGCGCCCTTTGCTGGTTGCCCGATCTCGACAGGTGGGCCGCAGTGGTCGCATCCAACCTGGCGCCCGGCGGCCTGTTCTACATGGTCGAGTTCCACCCGATTCACGATTTGCTGGCGGGTTATTCCTACTTTACGCAGGCCGAGCCCGACGTGGAGGAGGAAGGCACGTACACCGAGAATGGCGCCGAAGTGGTGGCAAAATTGGCCGTCTGGGCGCATCCACTGTCGAGCGTGATCAACGCCCTGGTCGGGGCGGGTATCCGGGTGGAGCGGCTGAACGAGTTTCCTTTCAGCCCCTACAACTGTTTCGAGGGCCTGGTCGAGCGGGAGCCGGGCCGATACTACCTCTCTCACAGGGGACATGACGTTCCGATGGTCTACAGCCTTACCGGCCGCAAGGTCGCATAAGGTCGCAGCAAGGTGTCGGGCACGCGGTCCTGCCCTTTACGCACCGTCAAGGCGGTGTTCCAATACAGCGTCAAACTGACCAGGAGATTTCCATGATTGGCTATGTTGTTCTGGGTACCAACGACCTGCCGCGCGCCCGCGCATTTTACGACACCCTGTTGGCTGAAATGGGTGTGACCCGCATGATGGAATTCGGCGACCGCGGCTCCGCCTGGGCGGCGGCCATGGACAAGCCGATGCTCTGCATCATGACGCCCTGGGACGGCAAGCCGGCCACCGTGGGCAATGGGGTGATGGCCGGTATCGCTGTCGACTCGCGTGAAACGGTGGATCGCATGCACCGCAAGGCGCTCGAACTGGGCGGCGCCGACGAGGGCGCTCCCGGCCTGCGCGG
>JAPHSB010000492.1 GCA_026193295.1 Lysobacterales bacterium | reverse complement strand
CCGGGAAAGACGGAATGGCGTCCACCCGATTCTTGACCAGGTCCATTACTTCGCTGACCTCGTATTCCGGGAGAACCTCGACCCGTATGGTGCCGCTCCCGCGGCTGGCCGTGGAGTAAATTTCCTTGATGCCCTCGATGTCCTGGATGGCTTCCTCGATCTTGATGACCACGCCTTCCTCGACGTCGGCCGGCGTGGCGCCGAGAAACGGTACGCTCACGGTGACGAAGTTGGTATCGATGCGCGGCTGGATCTCCTTCTTGATCGTAAACACCGTGTACAGGCCACCGGCCAGCAGGATCACCATCAACAGGTTCGCAGCGACGGAGTTGCGCGCAAACCACTCGATCAGCGCCGCGTAAGGGCCGCGTGTCATGGCTCACTTCCCGTGGCGGCAGCTGCCTCCTCAGGCGTGTCTTCCGCTGTGGTTCCCGGCTTCGGTTTCTCGCCACTGATGGCTAGCCGTATGCCGGGGATCGGGGCGTCCATTGCGGTTGTGATGACCAACTCGTCCTCGATAATGCCCTTGCTGATGTAGACCAGTCGCGGCTCAGCCCGCGCCACCGTCACTGGCCGCACTTCGAGCAGACGCTCCTCGTTGGCGATCAATACCGTATCATCGGGCCGCAGCACCGAGCGCGGCAGCACCACGACATCTTCCGCGCGCAAACCCTGGATTTCGGCACGCACGAATGAACCCATCTTCAGTTCACGCTGTTGGCTCTGGCCGAGCACGCCATACGGGTCGACGACCTCTGCGACCGCGTAGACCACCCGGCTGCTCTGATCGACGACCCCCTCGGTGCGCACTATTTCCGCCTGCCAGCTATTGCTGGAATCGTTGCCGGAGGCTTCGGCTGTGAGTATGACGGGCGCGCGATGCGCGCGGTCGAGCCGTGTCGCGGACGGCAAATCAAGGTAAGACAAGTCGCTGTTGGAAAGTGGCAGACGGATTTCGGCAATATCAATGGCGAAAGTCACACCCAGCGGCGTGCCCGGCGCAACGTATTGGCCGATATCCACCTGCCTGCTGCGCACCAGGCCATCATAGGGAACCCGGATACGGGTTCGCTGCAAATCCCGCTCTGCCTCTTTCAGTTCCGCCTCTGCGGCCTGCACCCCGGCGAGGGCTTCGGCCAGTTGTGGCTTGCGCAGCACCAGGTCAGAGGGCTCGCCTTGCCGGCCCAGGTTGGTCCAGTCCTTCAAGGCCTGCTCGGAGCGTGCCTTCTGGTCGGCATACTGGGCTTTACGCGAGGCCAGGTTGGCCTGCGACCGCAGCAAGGCCGTCTCGTAGTCGCTGGGGTCGATCTGCAGCAGTACTTCGCCCTGCCGGAAGAAGCCGCCGGCAATGAAATTGTGGGATACCGAAACGATTTGGCCGGCCACCTCGGCCACCAGGGTCGTCTCGGTCCGAGGTTGGACCGTACCTTGCGAGAAAACCGCGAAATTTAGCGCGGTCTTGCGCGCCGGTATGGCGTCGACCAGCACAGCCTGGTCCACGGTGTCCTTGCGCTCCGGCCGTTTGTTCTTGGCGACCGCGACCAGCGCGATCACGACAACAGTCGAAAGCGCGATCAGAATCAGCGGCAGCAGGTAACGAAAAAACTTGCGGAGGCCCATGGTTTCCTCTTCCAATGCTGCCCGGTTGGACAGCTACCCATCATTACAGCGCTGATTATCCCAGCAGATCGGCGGTTCGTCATAGGGCAAAAGTATCGTATGTGGATTAATTCGCCGGTGAATGCCATGTACAATAACTGTTTTGCCGGCGCAGGCCCCGATGTTCAAATCTTTGCGTGCCCGCTGGGCCAACAAAACCGCCAGGCCACGTGACGGAATGGGAATCGTACTCAAGTCAAAGGATGAAATCGAGCAGATGCGGGTCGCCGGACAGCTGGCGGCCGAGGTGCTGCGCATGATCGGGCCACACGTCCAGCCGGGCGTGACCACCGGCGAACTCGACGAAATCTGCCACCAGTACATCACCGGGACGCAGGACGCCATACCAGCGCCTCTCAACTACCGTGGATTTCCACGTTCGATTTGTACCTCGGTCAACAACGTGATCTGCCATGGAATCCCCGGCGACAAACGCCTCAAGGACGGTGACATCGTCAACATCGACATTACCGTGATCAAGAATGGCTGGCACGGTGACACCAGCAAGATGTTCCTGGTAGGGACACCGACCGTCAAGGGCAAACGCATCAGCGAAATCGCCTATCGTTCGATGGTCACCGGCATAGAAATGGTCCGCCCGGGTGTGCGCCTTGGCGACATCGGCCATGCCATTCAACGCTACGCCGAGGGCCAGGGTGGCTCGGTCGTGCGTGAATATTGCGGGCACGGCATCGGCAAGGGTTTTCACGAGGATCCGCAGGTGCTGCACTATGGGCGTCCCGACACCGGCGAGGTGCTGGTGCCGGGCATGGTCTTCACGATCGAGCCGATGATCAATCTGGGCCGGCGCGATACCCGTCTGTTGCCCGATGGGTGGACCGTGGTGACTCGCGACCGCAGTTTGTCGGCCCAGTGGGAACACACCATCGCCGTAACGGAGGACGGGCACGACGTGCTCACCCAGTTGCCCGGCGATCCCCTGTGACCATGCTTGGCAGGCTCGCAGCACCGCCCGAAAGCAGGGGTTGCCTGGATCTGGCCGCCATCGAGGCGCTGGAGTCCCGGGACGGCATCATCGGGCTCGATCGGCCTGACACCATCGAACGGATAGCGGCTCTGCGCGACTTTCTCCGCGCCGCGGCCACGAAAGCCGATGCCCAGCTCGCGGAGCAGTTCTGGGCCGGCGAAGATGTTGTGCAGCTGGTTCATGCGCGCGCCTGGTTCGTCGAACAGCTTCTGCTGCTGGCCTGGAAGAAACTGGTGCCTTTCCTGGAGGGTGTCAGCCTGGTAGCCGTCGGGGGCTATGGTCGCGGCGAATTGCATCCTTTTTCGGACATCGACCTGCTGATCCTGCTTGCCGATGACCTGGGCGACGGCGTACCCAAGGCGGAGATCGAGGCGTTCGTGCAATTGTTGTGGGACGCCGGTTTTTACCTGGGCCACAGTGTGCGCAGCGTGAGCGAGTGTGCCGAGGACGCCGGCGCCGACGTGGTGACGACGACGACTTTCATGGAGTCCCGCCTGCTGGCTGGTTCCCGCGAACTGCTCGGCGCGATGCTCGAGGCCACCTCGCCGCAGCAGATCTGGTCCAGCAAGGCGTTCTTCGAGGCCAAGTACGAAGAACAGCAGCAGCGTCACGCCCGCTATCATGACACCGCCTACAACCTGGAGCCGAACATCAAGGAGGGTCCGGGGGGTCTGCGCGATATCCAGATGATCTCTTGGGTCACGCGGAGGCACTTCGGATCGCGCACGCTGCACGGGCTGGTCGAGCATGACTTCATCAACGAGCGCGAACACCGTGACCTGGTGGGCGGACAGCGTTCCCTGTGGCGCATCCGTTACGCTCTGCACCTGCTGGCGGGTCGCGCAGAGGACCGCTTGCTGTTCGATTTCCAACGGCAGATCGCCGAGCGGTTCGGTTTCTCGGACAGCGAAACATCGCTGGCGGTGGAGCAGTTCATGCAGCTGTATTACCGCACGGTGATGCGGCTGGAGCGGCTCAACGAAAGCCTGCTGCAGCGCTTCCAGGAGGCGCTGTCGAGCGTTGACGAACCGGCGGCGCGCCAGCTGGGCGAGGAATTCCAGGTTCGCAACGGCTTCCTGGAGCCTGCCAGCGACACCGTATTCGTCAGGCGCCCCGCGGCGCTGATGGAGCTCTTCGTGATGCTGGCTCGAGATGAAAGCCTGCGCGGGCTGACCGCGGCCGCCATACGCTCCATTCGCGATCACCTCTACCTGGTGGACGAAGCGTTTCGCGAAAGCGAGGAGGTGAATCATCTTTTCCTCGAGTTGCTGCAGCAGCCAGAAGGCGTTTATACGCAGCTTCAGCGCATGAACCGTTACGGACTGCTGGCGGCCTTCATGCCGGCGTTCGGGAATATCGTGGGCCGCATGCAATACGACCTGTTCCATGTATACACGGTGGATCAACACACCTTGTTCGTG
>JAPHSB010000510.1 GCA_026193295.1 Lysobacterales bacterium | reverse complement strand
TTCGTCCTGTTGATCCCTACGGCGCTGGGCCTGGCGTGGCTGGGCCGGGTGATTTCCGCGATTCAGCACCTCGTGCGGCCTGACATGCGGGCCACTGCCTCGGCAGTGTTCCTGTTCATCAACAACCTGATCGGAATCGGTATCGGAACCTGGGCGCTCGGGGCGCTCTCAGATCTCTTGCAGCTGCGCTTTGGGGAAGATTCCTTGCGTTACTCTATCCTGGCGGGCACCCTGTTTTACGTGCTCGCGTCCGCGCTGTTCTTCGCCGGCGCGCACTGGCTGGAGCGAGACTGGGAAGACTGATCGAACGGACAAGATGCATGGAAAATCCGTGAGGTATACCGAACATCGCTATCCGTCGCGCGACGGACTGTCCCTGTACTATCGCGATTACGGCGCCGGGGACGACGTCGCCGTGTGCCTGCCCGGCCTGACCCGCAACTGCAAGGACTTTGAAGACCTCGCCAGCTACCTGTCCGGACGCTGGCGGGTCCTGACCCCCGATCTGCGCGGCCGCGGCCGCTCGGACCATGATCCGAAGCCGTCCAACTACAACGCCGCCACCTATGCCAGGGACACCTGGCGCCTGCTCGACACGCTCGGCGTCCGGCGGGTGGCCCTGATCGGCACCTCACTGGGGGGATTGATTTCAACGATCATGGCCGACCAGCAGCCGGAACGGCTGCGCGGGGTGGTCATCAACGACATGGGCCCGGAAGTCCCGCCTGCCGCCGTGAATCGGATCCTGCAGTATGTCGGGCGGACCCCGCCCGCCGAAAGTTGGGCAGCGGCCGCCCGCGATGCACAGCAAACCTATGGGCTGGCCTTTCCGGATCTCCCGGACACATTCTGGCAAAGCCACGTCCGGCTCTACTGGAAGGAAAACGAGCAGGGCAAGCCCGTGCCCGATTTCGATCCGGCGATCGGAGACGCCCTGCGCAAGGCGCAGAGCGCATTGAAAGTCCTGCGCTGGCTGCGCCGGGCCGGCTTGCTCAGACGGGTGCGCGGCGTTCCGATCGACCCCTGGGATGCTTTTCACGCCCTGACCATGCCCTGCCTGCTGTTGCGCGGTGAGCTCTCCGACGTCCTGGCCGAGGACACCGTCGCGAAGATGCAGCTGGCCAAGCCGGACCTGGAAGTGGTGCGCGTGCCCAACCGGGGCCACGCGCCGCTGCTGAACGAGCCCGCGGCCCGGGAGGCCATAGACCGCTTTCTGGTCCGTCTCGGTTGAGTTCCCTCGGCAAGGGTTTTTGGCCCGTTTACAGTCAGAATGCAGATCGCCTGCTCAGGAGGGATTCGTCGATGCGTGCCCAGATTTCATTTTTACGGCTTTGCTGCGGGTTCTATTTCGCACTGCTTGGATTTGCCCGGCCAGCGATGGCCGCCGATCCCGAACTGCAGTTCACCCTGGTCAGTGACCGCAGCGGCGTCGTCGACATCGTCAACGCCGGTGACGGCAGCGGCCGCTTGTTCCTGGTCGAGCAGGCCGGAAGGATTTTCATACATGAGGATGACAGGGATGCGGAGACACCGTTCCTGGACCTCAGGAGCAAAGTCAGGTCGGCAGGCAGCGAGCAGGGTCTGCTCAGCCTGGCCTTCGCGCCCGATTACCGGACTTCCGGATACTTTTTCGTTTGGTACACCGAGCTTGGCGGAGACACGGTTTTATGCCGCTTCAGCGTCGGTGCGGATCCGAACGTCGCAGATCCGGACACCGAAACCCTGATCATCCGGGTCGAGCAGCCGTATTCGAACCACAACGGCGGTCGCTTGCAGTTCGGCCCCGATGGAATGCTCTACCTCGGAACCGGCGATGGCGGCGGCTCGTTCGATCCCGGCGACGTGGCGCAGGACGGAAACAGCCTGCTCGGCAAGCTGCTTCGTCTCGACGTGGATCCCGTTCACGGCACCTATGCCGTGCCGCCGGACAATCCCTTTGTCGGTAACGACGAAGTTCGTGATGAGATCTGGGCGCTCGGGCTGCGTAACCCCTGGCGCATCGCTTTCGACCAAGGGACAGGGGACCTGTTCATTGCCGATGTCGGCCAGAACGAACTCGAAGAGATCAACTTCCAGGCGGCTGCTTCGACCGGCGGTGAAAATTACGGCTGGGACATAATGGAGGCTTCGCAGTGCACCGGGGGCAACGCCTGCGACACGAGTGGGTACACGCTGCCGGTCGCGGAATATAGCCATCAAGTGGGTTGCTCCGTCACCGGTGGCTAGGTCTATCGAGGCAATGCCTATCCCGGAATGCGGGGTCTTTACCTCTTCGCGGACTTCTGCTCCGGGACGGTCTGGGGGCTGCGCAGTGACGGTGGCCAGTGGGCCGTTGCGACCCTCGCCGACACGTCTTTTCAAGTATCCACTTTCGGTCGTGGCGAGGATGGCAGCGTCTACCTGGCCAACCTCAATGGAGGCGTCTACCTGCTCAGCGACGGTGACCCGTTGCCGGAGGTCTTCCAGATCAATGCCGGTCTGAACGACGCCTGGTACAACCTGGAGACTGCTGGTCAGGGGTTTCTCCTGACCGTATTTCCCGAAGCGAAGATCATGTTCCTGGCCTGGTTCACCTATGACGCAGAGCGCCCCCGCGAGGATGTCGCCGCTTTGTTGGGCGAGCCCGGACACCGCTGGCTGACGGCGCAAGGGCCTTATGATGGCGACACGGCTGCGCTGAATATCTACGTTTCCTCTGGCGGCGTGTTCGACTCGGCGGTCCCGGTGGTCGGACCGCCAGTGCAGGACGGCACAATGACGGTCACCTGGAGTGGCTGCAATTCCGCGCTGCTCCGCTACAAGATCAGCTCCCTGGGTATTGCCGGCGAAATCCCGCTGGAACGTATTGCGCTGGATAACGTCGCACTTTGCCAGTCACTGCAATAGCAGGGTCAGGTAGGCGGGACTCGCGTCGTTTGAAGACCTGGAAGCAAAAAGACTGAGCGGGCGGCATGGCACCGCCTGGTGTGTGAACCGCCGCCAAATGTATTAGTCTTACGTCGGCCGGGTTCCAATCCGGCCTCTGACAACAGCAAACAGGAGAATAAGATGAGACTTCGCACGATAAACTGCCTGATAGCCATTGCGTCTGTATTGGGCCTGCTGACCGGCAGCGCCTTCGCCGGCGAGACACAGGCACTGATCGACCAGGCCGTGTCGGCAGCGCCCGCGTCGGTCAGCGCCAACGCCACCGTCATGAACAACGACGGCACAATTTTGCGCGAGGGCAGCAACGGCTGGACCTGTATGCCGCACACCATGCCGGGCGACAATGCCCCGATGTGTAACGACGCACTGTGGATGAAGATGATGCATGCGGTCGGTAACAAGTTGCCGTTCGAGGCCGACAGCATCGGCATTTCGTACATGCTGCAGGGCGATATCGGCGCGGGAGTCAGCAACGCCACGCCTTACCACCCGGACCCGAAGAATGCCGATGACTACACCGAAGGCGGCCCGCACCTGATGATCATCGTGCCGAAAGCCATGCTCAAAGGCATGACGACCGATCCGTCGTCCGGCGGGCCCTACGTGATGTGGGCCGATACCCCGTATGCGCACATCATGGTGCCGGTGACCGACGTCGAATAGGGATGGTGGCTGGAGCGCGGTTGCCGTGAACCAGGCGGAGTCGTCCGGCGCCCTGGTCAGCGTGCAGGCGGATGTGCTGCACCACGCCGCCGAATTCGTGGAACTGGTGTACCGGCAGGCGCCGCTTGAATACCGGCGCCTGCTCGCTTCGGAACGGTTTCGCCCCGACCTGGAGCGGGGCGGAACCTTCAATCACGGCAAACTCTATGTTTACGCCGAGTTCAGCGTGTTTCGCGGCGAGTTCACGGAGCGTTTCCCGGAAGCGTCGCCGGCGGCCTGTATCAACGCGTTCAGCGGCCTGCTCCTGAAGAACGACATTTCGATCCACAACCTGGTCGAGTTCATCGAGGGAACGGATGATGCGGGGCAGCTTCGGCTGAATAGCCCGAATCCGTAGGAGCGGCTTCAGCCGCGATCCTTTGCATGGAAAAGCGCGGCTGAAGCCGCTCCTACTCGACTGTCGGGTCATTGCGGCCGAACTGGTCGTGACTGGATACCCAGTCGAGCGACGAGATGGCGGCCGCGAGCGAAACCTCCCCCGCCAGCACCGTGCCGGCGACGATTTCGGCCAGCTTGCCGACCTTGCCCTGGCCATGGCAATCCATTGTCTCCAGGCACTCACGCTGGGTGGGCAGGCCGGTGCCGCCGCCGCAGGTCGCCACGATCAGGGACGGCAGCGTGATCGACATGTACAGGTCTTTCTCCGGTGTCAGTTCGGTAAACAGCAACGCCGCCGAGGACTCCGCGACGTTGGCGACGTCCTGGCCGGTCGCGATAAACATCGCGGTGATCGCGTTGGCCGAGTGACAGCCGTTGTTGTTGGCGCCGGACAGCATCGCGCCGATGGTCGATACCTTGTAGTGCTGGTACAGCGATTCCGTGTCTGCATCCATGACTTCGAGCAGCACATCGCGCTTGACCAGGGCTTCCGCCGTGACGCGCTTGCCGCGCGTGTGCATGATGTTGACCATCGAGGCTTTCTTGTCGGTGGCGAAATTCGATTCCAGGTAGAACTGCTTGATGTCGCAGGCATCGCAGTTCTGCAGGATCCAGTTACAGGCTGCAAAAGTCGCCTTGCCGACCATGTTCATGCCGGCGGCGTCGCCCGTCTTGAAATTGAAGCGCAGGAACGCGAAGGCGTTTGACAGGTAGGCATCGATGTAATCCAGCCGGACAAATGGGTCGGTGGCGTCGGCGGCGGCCCTGATGCTCGCGGTACGTTCGGTGACCCAATCGCTGAAGCGCCCGGCACTGGCCGCGTCCTCGAAGATGAACACCGGCGCCCGCTGCATATTGTCACCCACCACGGCGCATTTCACGCCGCCACTGCGATGCAGTACCTTCATGCCGCGGTTGTAGGAAGCGACCAGGGTGCCTTCACTGGTGGCCAGGGGCACGTAAAATTCGCCCTGGGCGTGCTGGCCATGGACCAGCAAGGGTCCGGCAAATCCGATTGGCACCTGGGCCACGCCCGTGAAATGCTCGATGTTACCGCGCGTGACCCGCGGATCGATCGAATACCGCGTGACGTGATCCAGTTGTGCTCCGGTGCTTTCGCGTATGAACGCCTGCCGGGCTGCAATGATCTTTTTACCGTAGTCGTCGGCGGCATCGCGCGGCAGCGCCCGCGGCGAGCGCGCTCCCGTATTGAGCGAGTCGCTGACCGCCAGTTTCAGCTCACCGAATGGTTGGGTGTCGAATACCACCGTCAGTTGGTGCCGGCCTTCTTCGAGGGGGGGCACGTCGAGGCTGAAGGTCAGGTGGGCGCCCAAGGGGAAATCGACGGGCTTCTTCGCTGTGATCCGGGTTACGGGGAAGGGTTCCTCGCCTTCCCGCGAGACAGCGATACGCTCGAGTTCGACCGGCTGGCTGTCGACTTCGAAGCGGGTCACCTTGCGCAGCGCCGCCGGGCTGAGGCGATTCTTGACGGAAAACCGCACGCCGCTGTCCCCGTTCCTCAGGCTGGTGCGGTTGTAAAGCTTGCTCAGGACGCTGCTGGGTATGAATGACATGAAGGCCTCTTGAACACCTCCCCGGAACAACCATACTACTCTTGGCGCCCCGCTCTGCAAATGACCTGTCGCAGGCAATTTGCAACGGCATCGCAGGTTCCAAGCCCGTGAGGCAGGTACTTGTGCCAGCGGCCCGCCGGGAGGCGGCGCCAGGTCTGTCGGAGACTACACCGGGGTGTTCTGCAGGATCCAGACGAACACGCCGATGAACGAAAGTACGCCCAGCACGAGCGCCAGCATGAACGCCGTGTAGGCGATCTGCAACAGGGCGAATTTCTTGCGCAGAACCGAACCGAGGCCATAAATGTTGCGGATCATGGTTTCGTAGAGCACATTGCGATCCTCCAGCAGATCGAGCATACCTTCCACGAACTGGTCCTGCTGCAGATTGGCGAAGTCCCCGAAAAACAGGATATTGCCCTTGCTGCTCTCGAGGTCCTGCAATGTGATCGGAACGCTGCTGACGCGGGGGCGAGCGGCCATGATGGCGAAGACGATAGAGATCAGCGTGCCCATCAGGAAGACCGTGGTGGGAATCAGCAGCCAGGGATTGGTGTCCAGTTTGGGTGCAACCGAGGCGATGATGATGGAGATGATGATGCCGTTGATACTGATCATCATGTTGGCCTTGTTGTCGGCCAGGCCCGTGAGGTCCATCTGCACACGGTAAGCGGATCGAAACATGGTTTCGATTCCACGGGCGGTGCCGGCTTTTTTGGGGGCCTCGTCCGGGGTATCGGCAGCAGCGCCCTGTTCGCCGGTGGCCAGCGCAACGGCTTCGTGCAGGTCTCGGCTGGTCTTTTCCAGTTTCTTGTCGATGTCTTGAAGCAGCTTGCTCATATTCTGTTTCCATCGTGCCGCAGGGGGGGCGAGAAGCCTGCGGCCGACCAAGGTGTCCTTTGTGCAGGCAATTCTAGCTGTTTCCGGCAGACATTTCCGGCGCCATGCACTATCTTGCTACCAGACCATGAACCACTGAGGAGAAACAACGCGTGGAATATACAGCCCTCGTCATACTGGCCGCTCTGGCCCAGTACCTTTATTTTACGATCCGCGTCGGCGCCGCACGAGGCAAGTATCACATCGAGGCGCCGGCGACGCGCGGCGACGAAGCCTGGGAGCGATTGTTCCGGGTACAGCAAAACACGCTGGAACAGCTGATCGCATTCATCCCGGCGCTGGTTCTCTTCGGCTGGTATCTCAGCGGCACGTGGGTGGTGCTGCCCGGGTTGGTGTTTCTCGTGGGCCGCCAGCTCTATGCCCACGAATATGTGAGTAATCCCAAGAGCCGGGCGCTCGGGATGGGGCTGACTTTTCTTGCCACGGCCGCCCTGGTGATCGGCGCGCTGGTCGGCATTATCCTGAAAATGATCTGAAGCCATGAAGCAGTGCGCCTTCCTGACCCTGGACGAACGGGGTGATTACGTGATCGACGACGAACATGCGATCGCGCCGCTGGCCGACCTGGGTTGGGAGGTATCGACGCTGTCCTGGCGGCAGACCGGGATCCCCTGGAGCCGGTTCGACGCGGTGATCATCCGCTCGACCTGGGATTACTGGAACGATGTGCCGACTTTCCTGGAGACGCTTGCGCGGATCAACCGCGAAACCCGCCTGGCCAACCCGCTGGACCTGGTGCACTGGAACCTGGCCAAGACCTACATGCGCGACCTGGAGGGCAAGGGGATAGGCGTGGTGCCGACGCTGTGGCTGGATGGCCTGGACGGATCTTCGGCCGCACACTGCGCCGACCGCCTCGGTACGAATGAGATGGTGGTCAAACCGGTCATCGGCGCCAATGGGCAGGACGCCTTCCGGTTTTCGCATGACGAGGAACCGGCGCGTTGGGCCGGGATTTCCGCACGCTTCCCGGGCCGCGCCTGCATGGTGCAGCCATTCATGCACAACGTGATCACGGAAGGCGAGTACTCCCTGTTCTTCTTCAATGGCGTGTTCAGCCACGCAATCCTGAAGACGCCCGCCGCCAACGAGTTTCGCTCGCAGGAGGAGCACGGCGCCGAAGTACGAGCCATCGATCCGGAGCCTGGGCTGCTGGCGCGCGCGCGTCAAGCGATCGCGGCCCTGTCGACGGTCCCTCTGTACGGGCGGATCGACTTTGTGCGTAATGCGGCCGGGGACTTCGACGTCATGGAACTCGAATTGATCGAGCCTTCGATGTACCTGCGCATGAGTCCGCAGGCCCCGGCGCGCTTTGCCGAGGCGATCGACGCCTGGTTTCGCGCGGCAGAGGGGTCAGGCCCCGCGGTCGGATGACCGATCAGTGCAGATTGCGGTCGATGGCCTTGCGCAATTCCGCGGCCCACACGGGCGCTCGCCGGGCCGCCTTCTGGTAATGCTTGAGTTCGCCCGCTGACTGGGCCGGGCCCCGCGCGTATGCCTCCGGTGGAATGGAAAAGTTGCTGAACACCACCCGGCCCGACGCATCCACCAGGAACAGACCCGGCGTGGTCTTGACGCCCCAGGCAGCGGCCACCGCGTCGGCGGCGGGAAACAGGCGGAAGTCGTAACCCAACTCCGCCAGGTATTGCTGCGGATCACCGTCTTCCCTGAAATCCAGCGCCAGCACCTCGATCGCGCCGTCGTATTCCTCCATGATGCTCTGCAGGTGCGGCATCAGGGCCTTGCAGTAAGGGCACCAGGTCGCCCAGAACAACACGATGGTCGGGCCGGTGAGTTGCCCGGGATAGCTGAACGCCTTACCTGCGGCGTCCGCCAGTTCGAACGCCGGCGGCTGCTGGTCGATCCCGGATTCGGCCTGCGCCGGCAGTGTGGAAAACGCAAGAAGGACAGCCAGGGCCGCCAGGGCCGGCCACGACAACCATGATGGACTTGGATCATTCATGACA
This sequence comes from Lysobacterales bacterium, assembly GCA_026193295.1. Taxonomy (GTDB): domain Bacteria; phylum Pseudomonadota; class Gammaproteobacteria; order Xanthomonadales; family SZUA-36; genus CALKKN01. Next base: position 5,188 of record JAPHSB010000510.1, on the reverse strand, counting down.
TCAGAGACCGGCAACCGCCCGGATTTGTTGCAAAGGTCTCGCCCGGTGCAGCGAAATTGAGTTACGCTGATCCGCCTGCACACCATGGGTAGAACATCATGAAAGGAACCGCTATCGCAGTAATCTGCACCCTGCTGCTGATTCTGGCGGCGGAAAAAGCGACCGCTCAAGACAAGACTGGATTGGTCACGCAGAACGTCATCCTGGTCACGCTCGACGGCGTGCGGGTGCAGGAGGTGTTCGGCGGAATCGACGAGACCATTGCCGTGCATGATGAGCAGCAGGTCTACTCGGAGATCGCCACGGCCCGCGAGCGCTACGGCGCCGCTACCGCTGAGGCGAGGCGCGAGGCATTGATGCCCTTTTTTTGGAAAACCCTGGCCCCGATGGGCCGGGTTTTCGGCAATCCCGCGCACGGTAACCACGTCAAGGTGCAGAACCGGGTGCTGTGGTCGACGCCCGGATACACCGAGATCATGACCGGTGCGCCTCGAGCCGCGGTGACGGACAACGAGAACACCCGCCACCCCTACACCACGGTGCTCGAATATGCGCGCGGCGCCCTGCAACTGGATTACCCGCAGGTGGCGCAAATCGGTTCCTGGGAGGGGTTCAAGCTGGCCGCGGCCGGCCGCGACGACGCGTTCCTGATGGTTGGTGTGCACGACAGCGTTCCAGCGCCCTGGGGGTCGCCCCGAATCGATGAATTGGCCGAATTGCGCAGGCAGGTCATGGGCCTGTGGGAAGAGGGCAGCAACGACGTGCTGACCTTCCGCATGGCGCAGGCTTACCTGGTCAAGAACCAGCCGCGCCTGATGTGGCTGGCTCTGGTCAATTCCGATGACTGGGCTCACGCCGACCGCTACGACCGCTACCTGGAATACCTGCACCTGGCCGATGCCCTGCTGGGCGAGCTGTGGCAGAGCCTGCAGTCACTGGACGCCTACCGTGACCGGACGACCCTGGTCATCACCACTGACCATGGCCGTGGTGTTCTAGGGAGCAATTGGGCGGAGCACGACATCACGATTCCGGGCAGCGACGACATCTGGCTGGCTGTGGTCGGTCCGGATACTCCGGACGAAGGCGAAGTCAGGGGGGCCGGCACCCTGTACCAGGGGCAGGTCGCCGCCACCATGCTAAAGTTGCTGGGGCTCGACCCTGCAGATTTTGGTCAGGGCGCGCTGCCGCCCGTGGCGGGTGCCATACAGGCGGGGCGATGAACAACGCGAGGAGAGAAGCACCATAATGAAGGCTGACGTGATTGACCTCTATAACGAGTACATCCACGGCGACCTGCCGCGGCGGACCTTTCTGAAACGCCTTGCGGGTATCGCCGGCAGTGCCACCGCAGCCAGCGCCCTGCTACCGCTGCTCGAACCCAACTATGCCTGGGGTCAGCAGGTGGCCGGGGACGACCCGCGACTGGAGACCGGTTATGTCGAGTATGCAGGCGCCATGGGAGTCGTCCGCGCCTATTACGCCAAGCCCGCCAGCGGAGCCGAGTCCCTGCCCGGCGTACTGGTTATCCACGAAAATCGCGGGCTGAACGCCCATATCGAAGACGTGGCGCGGCGCACCGCGCTGGCCGGTTACCTGGCACTGGCGCCGGATGGCCTGACTTTTGCCGGGGGTGCACCGGTGGACCAGGAGGCGGCCCGTGACCTGTTCGGGCAGTCTGATCGCGCCCGCATCACCGACGATGTGATCGCCGGCGTACCTTACCTGGCGGGCCGGCCGGACTGCACGGGCCGGGTCGGGACAGTCGGCTTCTGCTACGGGGGGGGCGTGTCGCTGCTTTGCGCCGCCCGCGAAAGCGCGGTCGCCGCGTCGGTCTGCTTCTACGGCAGCCCGTTGGGGGCGGACGACGTCGCCCGCGTGAAGGTGCCTTTGATGATGCATTACGCCGGCAAGGACGAGCGCATCAACCAGTCGATTCCGACGTTTCGGAAACTGCTCGACGACCACGCGATAGCCTATAGCCTGCACATGTACCCGGGCACCAACCACGGTTTCCACAACGATTCGAGCGAAGCCCGGTACGATGCCGACGCGGCGGCCTTGGCGTGGAAGCGCACGCTGGCTTTGTTCGAAACCTGCCTGGTCTGACTGGCGGCACTAGCGGCTGCCCGACTATAGTAGCGTCAGGGCCTGAGCATACGGAGTGTTTGGCGTGACGAAATCCACCTGTGCCTTGATGATTCTGAGCGTGACCCTGGCGTCCGGCGCTGCCGCTGCGGACCTATCGGAAGTGGTCAATGAATGCGAGGCCTGCCACGGACCCGGGGGTGTTTCCAGCGAGGAGGACGTGCCGTCGCTGGCCGGCAAGAGCGTCAATTACCTGCGCGAGGTGCTCGACCAATTCTACTACTACGAGAGACACTGCAAGACCACGACCTACCGGCATGGCGACCGGGCCAAGACGCCGATGACCATGTGCAATGTCGCCAATAGCCTCAGTGAGGATGAAAAGCAGGCCCTGGCGGAATACTTTGCCAGCCAGTAGCCGTGGCCTCAGGCTGCGTCTTCTTCCAGCATCTCCTCCGGATGTCCGTGCGAGCGGAACATCAGGATCGCAAGCAACAGCAGGAAAACCAGCAATCCTTTAAGCGCGTAGTTTTGTGGCCAGCTGGTTACGCCGGCCACCGCACCGTAGAAAAAGGAACCGGCCGTCGCGCCCAGGTTGGATACCGACATGTAAACGGCGAACTGCGTGGCCGACTCGCCGTGGGTACAGATGCTCATGGCCAGCGCCAGTGCGCACACCATGATCACCGGCAGCAGCAGCACCCAGGTCGACATCATCACCAGCACGTAGGTGTGGTTGCTCCACATTTCCTGCGTTCCGGCCAACGTGAAGGCGTGGATACCGGTAAGCAGGATGGTCAGCCCCATCATCGCCTTGGCGCCGAAGCGGTCGATCAGTGGTCCCAGCCCGAGCGCCACCACGGCGCCGGCAAGCCCCATGACGGCATTGAGCTCCGACCACTGCGGCGTGGTGAAACCGAAAACGTCGATTGCCGCGATGGGCATCATGGCCCGGCCGTAACCGCCGACCAGGCCATCGGCGAACATGATGGCCATGATGATGAGACTGGCGCGTGACCAGAGGATGTGGTTGAGGTCCGAGAACACCTGGCGAAACGACGGAGGCGGCTCATTCTTGGGCGAGGCCTCCCCCCGGGTCCACGGCAGCAGGCGTTCAGTGTGGCGCTCGCGCACCATCACCAGGAATATGAAAACCGCGGCGGCACCGAGGCCGCAAACCAACGCCGTCGCCTTGATCCCGAAAACCACCAGCATGGTGCCGGTCACGGCCGAGGTGGCGGCCCAGCCAATCGATTTGCCAAAGCTCATGAAGGCATTCAGCCGGCCCTCCTGTTCTACCGGGACCAGGTCGATCGACATGCCGTCCACGGCGACGTCCTGGGTGGCCGTGAAGGCATTGATCATGAAGCCGATCGCGGTCAGCAGCCCGATCTGGGCCACCGGATCGTCCAGCAGGCCCAGCGCCAACAGGCTGGCCACCATGCCGAATTGCGCGCCGAGCACCCAGGGCCGGCGCTTGCCCATGGGCAGGAACTCGAAATGATCCATCAGCGGCCCGACCAGTAACTTGAACGCCCAGGGCAGCATGATGATGCCCAGGAAGGAGGCAATTTCGGAGGCCGGTACGCCCTTGGTGGCCAGCCAGGCGGGCAGCGCAATGTGCAGCAGGCCCATCGGGATGCCCTGCGCGAAATAGGCAAGAGCGCCGGTCGAGTAACGAACCTTGGCGCTCGAGGACATGAACCAGCCGGAAGCGGATGAGTGGGTCGGGTTGGCGTTTGACATTGTTGTTGTTCAGCCTTTTCTGCGCGAATTCGAAGTTAGCGTATAGTACACAATTCGCACATTTCGGGTGAATAGGCTGCCTGGCCTGCGCACGCCCAGGAAGCAAGACCATGATCCGAATCCTGTCATCCGTGGCCCCACTGCTGCTGGGGGTTGCCATTTTGCTCACCGGGCAAGGCCTGCAGGGCACGCTGCTGCCCGTGCGCGCCAACCTGGAGGGGTTTTCCACGCTGGCCATCGGCCTGATGGGCGGCGCCTACTTTTTTGGCTTTACGCTGGGTTGCCTGCGCGGTTCGACCCTGCTGCGCCGGGTCGGACACATCCGCGTGTTCGCTGCCATGACCGCGGCGGCCTCGGCTGTGCCCCTGCTGCACGGGCTGTGGGTCGAAACCTGGCTGTGGTGGGTGCTGCGTTTCGTGACCGGCTACTGCTTCGCGGTGCTTTACGTGGTGATCGAAAGCTGGCTCAACGAGCTGGCCACCAACGAGACGCGCGGGATGGTGTTCTCCGCCTATACGCTGATCACCCTCACTGTGCTGGCGGTCGGCCAGCAGATGCTGCTGCTGTATGACCCGCAGCAAATGGCCCTGTTCGCGATCGCTTCCGCCATGGTGTCGCTGGCGGCGATCCCGGTCGTGCTGTCGGTGGCGCCGACGCCCCGCCAGGCCGAGGAGAGGGTACGGCTCGATGTGCGGCGGCTGTTCCGGATTTCCCCTGCCGGAGCGCTGGGCTGCCTTGCCTCGGGCCTCGCCAATGGCCCGTTCTGGGCGCTGGCCCCGGTGTTCGTGGCTGGCTATTCCTCGAACGTTTCGCTGGTGGCCTGGTTCATGACCTCGGCGGTGCTCGGCGGCGCTCTGGGCCAGTGGCCGCTGGGTTTCTGGTCCGACCGGGTCGACCGCCGCTGGGTGATCGCCTTCGCTGCGCTCATGGGCTTGCTGGTCGGGCTGGCCACCTGGCTGTTTTCGACCCACATGAGCCCTGGATTGCTAATGGCGCTCGGCGCCGCCTGGGGCGCCGTGGCATTTCCGCTATACGCAGTCTCCGTGGCGCACACCAACGACCACGCCCGCCCGGGTGAATACGTGATGATCTCCAGCGGCCTGTTGCTGATGTACGGCATCGGCGCCATTGCAGGCCCGTTCATGGCCTCCCTGGCCATGTCCTGGATGGGTTCCGGTGGGCTGTTTCTCTATACCGCCGTGGTCCACATTTTGCTGTTGGGCTATGTCGCCTTCCGTTTCGTCAAGCGCGAGCCGGTTCAGGAAGAAGAGCACCGCAAGTTCGTCGATGCCTTGGCAGGCACGCAGACCGCGTCGCATGTTTACGAGGACGAACTCGCGGAGCAGGAACAGTC
>JAPHSB010000120.1 GCA_026193295.1 Lysobacterales bacterium | reverse complement strand
TCCGACGTGACGCTGTTGAACCTGCTGGCGGAAGACCGCCTGGGTTACAAGGCCGGGCAAATCCGCAAACTGCAGTCCAAAATCCAGGAATCCGCCGACCTGCCGGGAGACTGGCGTGCCTACCTGGAGAAGGCCTTGCAGCAGATCCAGTCATCGAAGCTGGGCGATTTCAGGCTCGAAAGCCTGAAAGGCGTGGAAACGGACCTGGAGGGCGCCGAGCTGCTGCGTTTCTGGCGGGATATGTGGCGGGGCTTCGGCCAGTCGATGTCGGCCTGGAGCGACATCCGCGAAGCGGCCCGCGACATCGTCGCAAAAACCTTTCCCTGAGCGGGCTCGATCGCCTCCCTCAGTAGTGCGGCGGCACTTCGGGCTCGCCCGATCCACCGAGGGCGCTGCTGGCCGCCTCCGCCAGGTCCGCAAGCCGCGTTTCGAGGTCCTTCACGCGCCGCGCCAAATCCACCAGTTCGCGGTCCTGGCGCGCCACAACCTGGTTCAGGCTTTCGATCAGGTCGTCCTGGAAGGCCGCACGGGCTTCCAGTTCGTCCAGGCGGGGTGATTCTGCCTGCTGCTCGCTCATTCCGGCTCCGGCGGTTCCCATAGCTCGACTCGGTTGCCGTCGGGATCCTCGAACCATCCGAAGCGGCCGAAATCGTGCTCTTCGCGCTCTTCCAGCACGGTCGCGCCGCCGGCTTTCACGTTGGCCAGCGCCGCGTCCAAGTCGTCAACCACCAAATTGATCATGTAGGCCTGGCGGCGATCGCCGAAGTATTCAGTATCAGCCGCGAAGGCGCTCCACACGGTGAAGGCGGCCGGCGGCAGGTCGGTCGGGACAAAACTGGTGCCGCGGGTGTCGCCCCAGGATTCGACCGTGAAGCCGAGGTGCTCCGCATACCAGTCACCCAGCCGCGCGGGATCGGCCGAACGGAAGAAAATCCCGCCAACGCCCAGGACACGGCCTTTCTTTGCAGCAGTCATCGGCAATCTCCTCCCCAGCCGCCATCTTAACCCAGGCGATCACGCCGGTTCATGATCCCTCAGGTTGAATTTCTCCGCCAATCGTTTATCTAATAGTAGTGCCCATTGGCGCGATTGAAAGGCAGGTACAGATCATGGTAACTGAAAGATCAACGCATTCAGACATCGTTCACCTGTTCGGACCGATCGAAGACCACCTGGCCCGGGAGATCCTGGATCTGCAGCCCACACCGGCCGAACTCGAGGTGGTGGCGGCCTACCAGGCCGGCATGACCGACGTGCTGGGCGAAGAGCGCCTGCCGCTGGCCGGCAACGCCGCGCGCATCTACGAGATCGTCAGCCGCGACGAGGTGCTGCCGGGAGAGGACGAAGCGCCCAGGGCCTGAGCGCTGTCCCCTAGCGGAACGCCGACTGCAGCACCAGCTGCATGTGGTCCCAGGAACAACTGTCCGCCAGTTCGCTGTAGCGCAGCGGAATGCCGTATTTCTCACCGTTGGTGGTGGCCAGCGGGTTGGTGAAACCGTGCAAGGCGCCCGGGATGGTCACGAACAGGCAGTCCGCCTTGGTTTTGCGCATTTCGGCCTTGAAGTCCGCGACCTGCTCAGCGGTGAAAAACTGGTCGTCCTCGCCGTGGTAGACCGCGATCCGCGCGCTCACCTCGCCGCCCTCGCCCGCGGCCGCCATGCCCAGCGGCAAGGCGCCGTGGAACGATGCCACCGCGTTCAGCGCCGCCCCGTGGCGGGCCATGTGCAGCACGATGCCGCCACCCATGCAGTAGCCGATGGCCGCCGACTTCGAGGCGTCGGCGCTCTCGTGCGCCTTAAGCTGATCCAGGCCGGCGTTGAAGCGCTCGCGCACGGTGGCCATGTCGGCCAGCAGGCCGTTCATCAGCTGGCCGGCCTCGTCGGGGTTGCCGGCCTGCTGACCGCCACCGTACATATCGACCGCCATGCCGGTGTAGCCGAGCTCGGCCAGCATGTTGGCCCGGCGCCGCGCATAGTCGTTCACGCCCCACCATTCGTGCACCACCAATACGCCGGGACGCTCGCCTTTCCGATCGCCGTCCCAGGCGATGTACCCTTTCATGTCCACGCCGCCGGCGCGGTAACTGATTTCCTGTGACTGGATATTGGCCATTGGTTTCTCAAGCTCCGTGGATGTGTTGAAATCGAACCACCAGTCTACTGCAATCCGGATTCAGGGTGGACCACCTGGCCCGCGGCGAGGGTCGGTCCATGGCCGGGCACTATTGGGATGCGCCGTTTTTGACCCCACGTAAGGCGGAACACACGAGGAATCAGTAACCATGAACAACCCTGAAACCCGCAACGAAATCCAGATGGACACGGCCAACCTGTACCGCGAGGAAGTGTTCACCGACAACACGGTCGGCACGCTGCGCCGCATGGTCCCGGTGACGGCCGATGGGGAGGTCGACGCCTCGCGCACGACGCAATATGTCGGCTCGACCCAGGTCATGACCAACGCCGGGCCGTTGCCGCTGTCTTTCGAAATCGAGGCCAACAGCCTGACCGAAGCCGCCGCAGCCTTCGGCGATGCGGCCAAGGACGCCTTCGAGAAGACCATGGAGGAGCTGCGCGAACTGCAGCGCCAGCAGGCCTCCTCGATCGTCGTGCCCGGCAGCGGCGCGGGCGGCATGGGACCCGGTGGTGGTATGGGTGGTGGCATGCCTGGCGGCGCGGGTGGCGGCAAGATTCAGCTGCGCTGAGTTTGCGATCGGCCGCAATCACCAAGCCCCGGGCCTTGAACTCGAAAATGACAGCCGCCGGCAGTAAAGCGTCCTGGCTTCTTATCCTGGCGCTGTTGCTGACCCTGCTGCCCGGCCTGACCTTGGCCGAAGACCCGACCTGGCGCCAGGTCGATCCGGACAATCTCGTATTCATGGAGCTCACCGAGGGCCCCGTGATCATCGAGCTCAACCCGCTGTTCGCGCCCAGGACGGTCAAGCAGTTCCGCCAACTGGTGCAGGACCACTTCTACGACGGGCTGGGTTTTTACCGCGTGA
>JAPHSB010000392.1 GCA_026193295.1 Lysobacterales bacterium | reverse complement strand
ATCGTACAGCGCTTGCGGCGGCTCCCAGGCGGATCCGCCGAATTCGTGGCCGGGAGTCTCCAGTTGGGACCGGGCTACGAAGCCGAGTTCCGCGTTGCCGGTAACGACGAACTGGAAGGCCTGCCCGATGTTCTCGCCGCGCACCAGTTTGTCACGGAGGCCGTCCCACAGCCCGAGCGTTTGCAGCACCTGCCGTGCCGCAACGCCGTACGGGGCCAGTTCCGGGTTGGCGATCGCCAGGTGGCGGTAAGGGCCGGACTGCAGCACCTTGCCCCCGGCGTCGACCAGGCTCTGGTCGGCGCTCCACAGCACCAATTTCCCGATGGCGTAGGTAAAACGGCTGCCCGGTACGATGCGCCGCTCACTCTCCAGCCGGAGCGGTCGCGCCGCGTCGGCTGCGAAAAAGGCGTCGAAGGGGGCGCCGTTAAGTATCTGGGCATAGTGCTTGCCGGTGGATCCGGCGATCAGGGTGACGTCGTGGCCGGACTGTTCTTCGAAGCGCAGTGCGGCGGCGGAGAAGGCCTGCCGAAAATTGCTGGCCACGGCGACGCGAATCTCTTCAGCCCGGGCATGGGAGGTTGGCAACGCGCACAGCAGGAGCAGCAGGAGGCACTGGCGACAGCAAAAAAATGTGGTTCGGTTCATTCGGTCAGGCTAGAGGTCTGTTTACGGAGGCACATGCCGGGACGGGGAGTTCGCCTCCCGGCGTCAGTGAACGTTAGGGCGTGCGTCCCTGTCAACGATTGCGTCCTGCCAGCAACAGGCGACGCGGATGAGGTCGATTGGGTCACCGGCTTGACGGCGCCGGCGCAAACAGGCGAACCTTGACCCCGGGAGGACCACACCATGCTATTCACCTTGCTGATCGGCAGCCTGACCACCGTGGTCAACCTGGCCATCCAGGTCACGGCCATCGTGCTCATCGTTCGCCACCTGCGCAAGCGCATTGAGAACAGCCAAGGCCCTGCGGGTTTCCTCGAAGACTTCTACGTACTGGGGGTCGTGCTGGGCGGTCTTTTCGTCGGGCACCTGCTGCAGTTTGCGACCTGGGCGCTCCTGTTCCAGTTGCTGGGCGAATTCCCGGATTTCGATACGGCCTTCTACCACTCGGCAGTCAACTTTGCCTCGCTGGGTTATGGCGACATCGTCATGAGTGAGCGCTGGCGGTTGTTGGGCGCACTGGAAGCCACCAACGGAGTGTTGATGCTGAGCCTTTCCGCGGGCGCTATCCTGTCCGTGATGAACGATGTGCTGTCGAGAAACCGTGCGCGCAAAACGGCTTGACGATGCGCCGTCCCGACCGGGACGTCCACCAACACCTCGGGTATTCGCTCAGCCGGCCTTCTGCTGGCGGTAGTCGCGGGGCGACAGGCCGCACCAGCGGCGGAAGGCATGGCTGAAGTTGCCGGGCTCACTGAAACAAGCAACCACAAAATCTCGACGCTGCCCGATTATTCGACCTCTTTGGTGTGACACCGGTGCCCACCGAGAACCTGTTCGTCCAGCTCTTCGCCTGGCTGGTCATCGTCTTCGGGGTGGGTTACTTCTGGATTTCCCGGGACCCTGTGACCAACGTCCCGATCATCAAGTTGGGCATGCTCGGCAAAGCGAGCGTGGTGCTGGTCTGCCTCGCAGCCGTGATGATGCACACCGTCAGTTGGCAGTTGCTGATCCTGGCGTCGGCCGATCTGGTCTATGCGGTGTTTTTTTTTGGCGCTCAACACGATCAGAAGTCAGGCTGGCGAGTGATCGTCAGCAGAAGGCTCGCATTGCTGACCGCCTGACCGTGCCTACAGACTTTTCAGATGATCCACGATTCGTTGGCGCATCGCCTGGTCCGGCATCCGGCCAAAGCCCGCGCCGATGTTGTCGATAGCATGCCGGGGATTTGCAGTCTCGGTCAGGACGCAGGTGACCGCCGGATGCGAAAGGATGAACTTGAGGGACAACTGCGCCCAACTCTGGCAGTCGATGTCCGCCGCCCAGGCCGGCAAGTCGTGTCCGCGCACGCGGTCGAAGTAAGCACCGTTGATGAACGGCCGATTGATGGTCACGGCGACACCGTGGTCCATTGCCGCGGGCAGCACGCGCTGGTCGGCCTCGGTTTCGAGCGGTGAATAGTTCACCTGGAGGAAGTCTACGGTCCCCGTCTGCATCGCTTCGATCATGCTGTCGTAATAGCGGCTCTGATGCCGGGCGATGCCGATATAGCGGGTCAGCCCCTCGTCCTTCCAGCGCCGAAACATTTGCCAGTTCGGCAGCGCGAACTCGGGATAGGAGTGCGCCAGGTCGAGTTGCTCCTTGCCGGTGATCTCGAGCAAGCTCCGGATGTTGTCTCGCATCCGTTGCTCGTCCTCGCCCGTGAAGTAAGTGCCGAGGAATAATTCCGGGCCAATGCCGAGATCCCGCGCGACTTCGGCCACCACGAAGCGGCTCGGGCCGCTGCAGTCAACGTAAGCGCCACCCTGTTCGTGGAACAGCTGAAGCAGGGCCTTCGATGCCGGCCTGTCGTCCTGCCGGAACGCGTTGGAATTGCCGAGGCCGATGATGGGCAGGCTGTCGTCGGTGCCTGGAATCTGTCGGCGCGGCAGGGGCTCGCTGGCCAGCGCGATGGCGGGCCACGTTGCGGGCAGAATCAGAACGGAGGCGCACAGTCCCGTCGTGCAAATGAAATCACGCCGGTTCGTCATGCGCTCCGTCTCCGTGGGTTACATCGGTCAGGGTGTGGCACGGGCTTCGAGTTCCTCGGCAATTCGGTGAATCAGTGACCTGGCGGGGTAGGCCGAGTCGGCGCCGGCAATCCCCTGTTCGACCTGGGCCTCTGAAATGTCCCCCGGAAAATCCCGGAACATAATGCCGGCCCGCTATGGGGAGGTGCCCGGCGGCTAGCTGCCTGGCGACTGCTCGCAAACAACCATGCCCCATCCTGCCGATGGACAGCAAGTGGAAAACCGGGTGCAGATGGTAACGCGCTCGGCGATCATCTGCACCCGTCATCCTTCAGGCGCGTTTCTCGATAGGAACGTAATCCGTCTCGGTTTGGCCTTGATAGATCTGCCTGGGCCGGGTGATCCGGTGCGTGGGATCTTCCATCAGCTCTTTCCATTGGCCGATCCAGCCGGGCAAGCGGCCAAGCGCGAACATGACGGTGAACATGTTGACCGGAATGCCAATCGCCCGGTAAATGATGCCGCTGTAAAAATCGACATTCGGGTACAGTTTCCGTTCGACGAAGTAGTCATCCGACAGTGCGACCTCTTCCAGCTGTTTCGCCAGGTCCAGAATGGGATCCTGGACGCCCAGCTTGTCCAGCACCTTGTCGCAGGCGTTCTTGATCACGGTAGCCCTCGGGTCGAAGTTCTTGTACACGCGATGGCCGAATCCCATGATCCGGAAGCCGGAATCCTTGTCCTTGGCCATGTTGACGTACTTCTTGAGGTCGCCGCCGTCTGCGCGGATACGCTCGAGCATTTCGATCACCTTCTGATTGGCTCCACCATGCAATGGACCCCACAGCGCGAGGATACCGGCGGAAATCGATGCGTAGAGACTGGCGTGGCTGCTGGCAACGGTGCGCACGGTTGCGGTGCTGCAGTTTTGTTCATGATCGGCATGCAGTATCAACAGTAGATTCAAGGCGTCCACCACGACAGGATCCGGCTCGTATTCCCTGGCGGGCACCGCAAACATCATCCGCAGGAAATTGGCGCAGTAGGAAAGGTCATCCTTCGGATAGATAAAAGGT
>JAPHSB010000164.1 GCA_026193295.1 Lysobacterales bacterium | reverse complement strand
GGAATTCCATCATGCTGGCCTGGAATTCACCGATCTGCGCCTTGGCCACCTTCAAGTCGTCCAGTGACGCTTCGTCGGGGATCTTGTCGGGTGACGCGGGCAACACGCATTTTTGCGCGCCATCAGGCAACACCACATCGAAGTACTCAGGATCATCCTGGGCATAAACCGTGCTCACCAGCAAGGCGGCGGCTAAGACAAGTACAATTTTCACGCTAAAGCTCCTCAGTAAACGAATGGCGATTATACAATGTGTTTTGCTGCTGTTGACATTGACAGCGCAACGCCCGAACCTTAGGCGCTGTCCAGGAATCAAGGAGCCATCCGTGCCCTCAGCGCCGAAGACCCGCTCGACGTTTTTGCTTGCCCTTTTTCTCTGCGTCACTGCCAGTGCGACCCAAGCGGCCGTGGACGCCGAGTTGCTGCAGGGCATGGCAGCCCGCTCCATCGGCCCGGCAGCCGTCAGCGGCCGCATAAGTGCCATCGACGCTGTTATCGAGGACCCGAACCATATCGTCATCGGTGCCGCTACCGGCGGCGTTTGGGTTTCGACGAACGGTGGCTTGACCTGGACCCCGGTGTTCGACGACCAACCAGTGGCCTCGATAGGCGCCGTAGCCATCAACCAGGCCAACCCCGACATCATCTGGGTCGGCACCGGCGAGGGCAACACGCGCAACTCGACCTCGATCGGCGGAGGTCTGTTCAAATCCATCGACGGCGGCCGCAGCTGGAGCCTGATGGGCCTGGCCGGCAGCGAACGCATCAACCGCATCGCACTGCACCCGTCCAACCCGGACATTGCCTATGTGGCCGCCCTGGGAACCTTGTGGAGCGAGAACGACGAACGCGGCGTTTTCAAAACCACGGACGGCGGCAAAACCTGGAAGAAGATTTTGTATGCCGACACGCGGACGGGCGCCAGCGACGTCAAGATCGATCCCTTCAATCCGGAAAAGATCTACGCCAGCCTTTGGGAGCACCGCCGCTGGCCCTGGTTCTTCAAATCGGGTGGGCCGGGTTCCGGCATGTACATTTCCTGGGACGGCGGCGCCAACTGGAAACGCAAGACCGAAGACGACGGCCTGCCGGCCGGTGAACTCGGCCGCATCACCTTCGCGCCTTCGCAGGCGCAGCGCGGGCGTGTGTATGCACTGGTCGAAGCCGACAAAAGCGCCATGCTGCGCTCCGACGACGGCGGTGAGAGCTGGATCCGGACCAACGAAGATCCCAATATCGCGGTTCGGCCGTTTTACTACACCGAGGTCGCCGCCGACCCGGACAATGCCGACCGCGTTTACAACATCGAGTCGCGTCTCAGCGTCTCGATCGACGGGGGCAAGACCTTCGAGCTGAACCCCGTCATCGCCTGCTGCGAGCATTCCAACACGATCCACATCGACAACCATGCATTCTGGATCAACCCGAACGACAGCCGCCACCTGATCATCGGCAACGACGGCGGGATCGCGATCAGTGCCGATCGCGGCGAGACCTGGCGATTCGTGCGCAACCTTCCGCTGTCTCAGTTCTATCACATCGCCGTCGACAACGAGGTGCCGTACAACGTGTACGGCGGGCTGCAGGATAACGGTTCCTGGCGCGGCCCGGCCGAGGTCTGGGACAACGCGGGGATTCGCAACCTGCACTGGCAGGAGGTGGGCTTTGGCGACGGCTTCGACACCCTGCCCGACCCGGAAAACGCGAGGCGCGGATATGTCATGTCACAAGGCGGCTACCTTTACAGCTGGAACCTGGACACCGGTGAGCAGACGATGATCCGACCGGCCCCGCCCGAATCAGGCGTCGAGCTGCGCTTCAACTGGAACGCCGGCATCGCCCAGGACCCGTTCGATCCGGCCACGATCTACTACGGCAGCCAGTTCCTGCACAAGTCGACGGACCGCGGCGCCACCTGGACCGTGATCAGCGGCGACCTCACCTCCAACAATCCGGAGTGGCAGACCTACAAGGAAAGCGGCGGGCTGACCTCCGACGTCACGGCGGCGGAAAACTTCACCTCCATCGTTTCCATAGCGCCGAGTCCGCTGGCGGCGGGAACGATCTGGGTCGGTACCGACGACGGCCGCGTTCACGTCACGCGCGACGGAGGGCGGAACTGGTCCCGTATCGACGGACGCGCAAAAGGTGTGCCGCCAGGCACGTGGGTGCCGATGATCACCGCATCGCCACACGATGCCGGCACCGCCTTCATCGTTTTCGACAACCACCGCCGCGGCGACATGAAGCCATACGCGTTCCGCGCGGAAGACCACGGCGGTGCCTGGCAAAACCTGGTCACGAAGGACATCGCGGGTTACGCCCTGTCCATTCTGCAGGATCACGTTGATCCGAAACTGCTGTTCCTGGGCACGGAATTCGGCCTGTTCGTCTCCACCGACGGTGGCGCAGAGTGGCTGAAGTTCACCGCCGGCGTACCCACGGTCTCGGTCATGGACCTCGCCATTCAGCCGCGCGAAAACGACCTCGTGCTCGGAACGCATGGCCGTTCCATCTACGTCCTGGACGACTACAGCGCACTGCGCGGGTTGAACGAGTCCGCGCTGCAACGGCGTTTGGACATTCTGTCCGTTACGCCGGGTCAGCAATACATCGCCAGCGTGTCGCCATCCACGCGCTTCACGGGGTCGGGCGAGTTTCGCGCCGACAACGAGCCGTACGGGGTGATGATCACTTTCGTCGCCAGCGGCGAGGACCTGCCCCACCCGGACCCGGAAACCGAGCGCGTGCGGTCGGCGCGCCTTCGGGCCGCCGAGGCGAAGGTGAAGACAGATGAGGACAAAGCAGAACCGAAACCCGCGAAAGTCGAATTGACGGTGCGCAACGCGGCCGGCGAGATCGTCCGCAAGCAGAAGTTCGAGGTCCACCAGGGCATCAACCGGATCGCCTGGGGCATGCGTCATGACGGTGTTCGCCCCCTGCCGGGCCCCGAACCTGCCAAGCTCGAGGACGGCCTGCCCGACGGTCCGGAAGTGCCGCCTGGCGAGTACCGGATAGAGCTGAGCCTGTCCGCCGCCGGCGGCGAGGCAGTCAAGGCAGAGAGCCTGGCCAGCGTGCTGCCCGACCCGCGCTCGAGCGTCTCGCCCGAGGAGCGCTTGCGCAACTACCAGACTCGGCTGGCCCTGCAGACCCTCGAGGAGGCAGCCGTCGCCGCGGTCGAGCGCATCACGCATGCGCGCACCGACACCGACACGGTGATCGGCCTGATCGAGCAGCGCAAGCAACCGGGCGCGGAACTCGATGGAACACTCAAGGCGCTCAACGATCAGGCCAAAGATGTGCGCAAGGGGCTGGATGAACTGGAAAAGCGATTCAGGACGCCGCCCGGGACGAAGGGCATTACCTATGACGAGGACAAAGTCGTCAATCAGATCGGCCTGGCGCAGTATTACGTCGGCAGCAGCAGCGGCGCGCCCACTCCCACGGCGTCGGTCTATGTCGAGCTTGCGACCCAATCGTTGCAGGAGGCCGAATCCGCCCTCGAGCGCTTCATGACCACGGAACTCGCGGAGTTCCGCAAGGCGGTGGCGGCGGCGGACATCGGCCTGTTCGGGAGCGCTTCCAGGCCTTGATCTACCGGAGCACGCTGCCGTGAATATGGACACCTGGTCGGGCGTGGCGCAAGCCATCCTGGACGGCTTCAATCGCCACTACAAACTGTTCCGCCAATACAGCCGTGAGGGCAAGGAGTGCTTCGAGCACGCGGACTGGCAACGTGCCGCCCAGGTCAGCCGCGAGCGCATCCAGGGGTATGAGCGCCGGGTGCGGGAGACCGTGAAGAAAATTCACACCACTTACCCAGAAGCCGCCGAACACAGCGAAATCTGGCCTCGAATCAAGATCGTTTTCATCGGCAAGTTGATGAATCACATGCAGGCAGAATGTGCTGAAACATTCTATAATTCAGTAGCTTGTAAAGTATTACATAGAGATTACTATAAGAGCGAATACATTTTCTGGCGACCCGCCATCAGCACGCAATATCTCGAGGGCAGCACCCCCACCTACCGCAGCTATTACCCGAGCAGTGATGGCCTGCGCCGCAGCCTGGCCAACATTTTGATCGACTTCGACCTGACCAACCGCTACGAAAACCTGCGCCGCGATCTGCGCTGCGTCGAAAAGGAACTGCTGAAAAATCGCCCGGGGAAGTGGAAAGCCCAGCCCAATTACCAGATCCAGGTGCTGGACAGCCTGTTCTTTCGCAACAAGGCGGCCCATATCGTCGGCCGGGTCATCAACGGCGAGACCGTGCAGCCTTTCGTCATTCCGCTGCTGCAGAATGATGCGGGGCAAGTGTTCGCCGATACCTTGCTGATGCGCCAGCGGGATGTGGCGATCCTGTTCAGTTTCTCGCGTACTTATTTCCTAG
>JAPHSB010000439.1 GCA_026193295.1 Lysobacterales bacterium | reverse complement strand
TGAGTTTTGCCAATGCGATCATCGCGGTCGGCTCGCAGTCCCTCGAGTTGCCGAATATGCCCTGGGGCGACCATCGGCTGATGGATTCGACCGCCGCGCTGCGACTCGAGGAAATTCCGCAGCGGCTGCTGATCGTGGGTGGGGGCATCATCGGTATGGAGATGGCCTGCATCTACGAGGCGCTGGGCAGCAGGGTCACCGTGGTCGAATTGACGCCCACCCTGATGCCGGGCACCGACCCCGATCTCGTCAAGCCGCTGCGGCGCCGCGTCAGCAAGCGCTACGCGGCGATCCACCTGGAGACCCGGATCAGCCGCGTCGATGTGGCGGACGATGCCTTGTTCGCGCATTTCGAAGGCAAGCACCAGGGTCGTGAACCGTTTGATCGCGTGCTGGTCGCGGTGGGCCGCACGCCCAACGGCGCCCGCGTCAACGCGGCGGCGGCCGGGGTCGAGGTCGATGAGAAGGGCTTCATCCGGGTCGACCACCAGATGCGGACCAATATTCCGCACATATTCGCCATCGGCGATGTCGTCGGCCAGCCGATGCTGGCGCACAAGGCGACCCACGAAGGCAAGGTTGCGGCGGAGGTGTGTGCCGGTCAGAAAAGTGCTTTCGATGCACGGGTCATTCCGTCTGTTGCCTATACCGACCCTGAGATCGCGTGGGTCGGCGTGACTGAAACCCAGGCGAAGGCGCAAGGCCTTCAGATCGGTGTCGGCAAGTTTCCCTGGGCCGCCAGCGGGCGCGCGCTGGGTAACGACCGCAGCGAAGGGTTCACCAAGCTCATCTTCGACCGGGCGACCCGGCGCATCATCGGGGCCGGCATCACCGGTCCGCAGGCCGGCGACCTGATCGCAGAGTGCGCCCTGGCGATCGAGATGGGCGCCGAGGCGGCGGATATCGGGTTGACGATTCATCCGCATCCGACCTTGTCGGAGACGGTGGCGATGGCGGCCGAGGTCTTCGAAGGCACTGTTACGGACCTCTATATCCCCAGGAAATAGTCCAGGTTGATGGTGGGAGCCGGCAGCTCCTGACGCCACATCGTTGTGTCGCGATCAAGCACGCAGGCACAAGTGAGGAGAAGACGCGGGCTTCAGTCGAAGGCGATCAGGCAGACGATGGTGATGACGACGGCGCCGATCAGGTTGAGCATGAAGCCGGCGCGGGCCATGTCTTTTATGCGGACTTTGCCGCTGCCGAAGACAATGGCGTTAGGTGCCGTGGCGACTGGCAGCATGAAGGCACAACTGGCGCTGAGCACGGCCGGCACCATCAGCAGCATCGGGTTCAGGTCAGCGGTGACTGCGGTGGCGGCCAGGAGCGGCATCAGCAGGCTGGCCGTGGCCGTGTTGCTGGTCACCTCGGTCAGGAAGGTCACGGTCAGGCACATGCCCAGCATCAGTGCCCAGGTCGGCAGCGTGAGAAAGGCCCCGAGTTCCTGCGCGATGTTATCGGCCAGGCCGCTCTGCACGAAAGCGTTGGCAATGCAGATGCCGCCTCCGAACAGCAGCAACACCCCCCAGGGAATGCTGCCAGCTGCTTCCCAGCGCAGCAACCGACCACCCTCACCGTTAGGCAGTGCAGCCATCATCACAACCGCGATCAACGCCACCGATGCGTCGTTCGCCTGGGGCAGGTCCAGCCAGGAACTCCAACCGCCAAATGGCGCCTGCCGGGTTATCCAGAACAGGGCGGTTAAAGCGAACATCGCCAGGACGCGTTTTTCGAACGGGCGCCAACTGCCGGCACGCGGCAATTCGACGGGGCGCTCGAGGCGCACTCCGCGAGTCAGCCACAAGCCGGCCAGGGGCACCAGCAGCAAAACGACCGGGATGCCCCAGGACATCCATTCGGGGAAGCTCGGCGTGGTGCCGAACCGGTCGAGGTGTACCTGCATGAAGATCAGGTTCGGTGGCGTGCCGATAGGCGTACCCAGTCCGCCGATGCTGGCCGCGTAGGCGATGCCCAGCAGCAGCGGCACGTTCATCCTGCGATCCGTTTGTTCCAGCACGGCCAGGGCTACTGGCAGCAACATCAGGGTGGTGGCGGTGTTGGAGATCCACATGCTCAGCACGGCGGCTGCAGCCATGAAGCCGAGCACCAGGCCGCGGGCGCTGCCGCCGCCAAACAGGTTCACCATGTACAGTGCGATGCGGCGATGTGCGCCGGAGTCGGACATGGCGGTGGACAGCATGAAGCCGCCCATCAACAGCAGGATCAATGGGCTGCCAAAGGACTGGCCGACCTGGGCCGGAGTCAGCACGCCCAGCAGCGGGAAAACCGCCAACGGTATCAGCGAGGTGAATGGGATCGGCACCGGTTCGAAAATCCACCAGGTGGCGCAGAGTAAAGTGACCGACGCGGTGATGGAGGCGGCACCGGTCCAGCCCTGGCCCAGCAGCAGAAAATACAGGAGCAACGCTCCCGCCGGTCCGATAATGATCAGCCAGCGGGTCACGGACGCAGCAACTTCTCACGGACGGACGGCCGCGATCGGGGTGTTGGGAAAGCTATGATTTTTGGCACCTGCGCACCTGCTGGATGAAACTGTCGAGTGCCCACTATTATACGGTCGTTCGAACAGTGAGCCATACGCGCCCGGTCCCATCGGGTTTCCCCCGGGCGGACAGGTTTCGCACTCCCCAACAGACAAAGTGGACAGCGCGGTTGCAATGCTCCGGAAAATTCCTTACATTCAACCGAATGATGAACAGTCAGGCCACCCTCGGTTTTCGCCACCTGCGCCGATTCTGGAATGGACATCCGGGCTGGGTTGCCGTGTAAGTCAGTTTTTAATGAAGTCATAAGAAAAACCCAGCCGGTGGCTGGGTTTTTTGATTTGGAGAACCGTGAATGCAGCACTTTTTGAGCACCGTGGATTGGACCCGGGACCAGTTGGACAGCCTGTTGAACCTGGCGGCCGATCTCAAGAAGGAACCCATAAGGGACGATTTGCGCGGCAAGTCTATCGCCATGTTGTTTCTCAATCCGTCGTTGCGTACGCGCACCTCCTTCGAGCTGGGCATGCAGCAGTTGGGTGGCATCGCCATCGTGCTGCAGCCAGGCAAGGACGCCTGGGGTGTTGAGTTCGAGCCCGGCGCCGTTATGAACGGCGAAGCGGAGGAGCATATCTCCGAGGTGGCCGGCGTGCTGTCGCGCTATTGTGACCTCATCGCGCTGCGTGCCTTTCCGCTGTTCGAGGACTGGGAAGTCGATCGCGAGGACGCGGTGATCCGCGCGCTGGCGCGGTATTCGACGGTGCCTGTCGTCAACATGGAGACCATTGTCCATCCCTGCCAGGAACTGGCTCTGATGATGACCCTCAAGGAGAAGCTGGGCACGGTGCAAAACCGCAAGTTCCTGCTGACCTGGACCTGGCACCCGCGGCCGCTGAACACGGCGGTGGCCAATTCCGCATTATTGATCGCCAGCAAGTTCGGGATGGACGTCACCCTGCTGTGCCCGGAAGAAGCCTACCGGCTGGATTCGCAATTCGAGTCCGCCGCCGCGCAGTTCGCCGAAGAAAGCGGCGGATCATTTCGTGTGATGCATGACATCGACGACGCCTACAGCGAAGTGGATGTCGTGTATGCCAAGAGCTGGGGCGCCTTGCCATACTATGGACGTCCGGAAGAGGAATGGGCTTTGCGCCAAAAATACAGGAACTTCATGGTGGACGAGACCAAGATGGCGCTGACCAACAATGCCCTGTTCAGCCATTGCCTGCCACTGCGGCGAAACGTCAAGGCCACCGACGGCGTCATGAATGCCGATTACTGCGTCGCCCTGGATGAAGCGGAAAACCGCTTGCACGTTCAGAAGGCGATCATGCTCAACCTGTTGGGACATTGATATGACCGAAAAGATCGTATTGGCTTTTTCCGGTGGCCTGGACACCAGTTACTGCGTGCTCGACCTGGTGCAGAAAGGGTTCGAGGTGCATACGGCCTTCATCGACTCCGGTGGCGTGGATGCCGCCGGGAAGGCCTACATCAGCAAGCGGGCGGCCAGCCTGGGCGCTGCGCAACACCATGAAATTGACGCGGCCCGGGAGATGTGGGACGAGTTCGTCGTGCCGCTGGTCTGGAGCCATGCGCGCATGCTGGGCGAGTATCCCCTGCTGTGCTCCGACCGCTACCTGATCGTCAAGCGTTGCCTGGAGCTCTGCGACACGCTCGGCACGCGGCACTTCGCCCACGGCTGCACCGGGATGGGCAATGACCAGCTGCGTTTCGACCAGACCGTGCGGAGCCTGGGCGATTACGAAATTCATGCGCCCATCCGCGACCTGCAGTCCCGGGTTCGCGCTGTGCGCGACTACGAGTTGAAGGTCATGGCGGAGGCCGGCATCGAGGTAGCCGCCTCGGCCAGCCGCTACTCGATCAATGAAAACCTGCTCGGTGTCACGATTTCCGGCAGTGAAATCGATCGCTTCCAGCCGCCCTCCGATGACGCATGGACCATGACTGCCAGCCGGGCCGATTGGCCGCAGGGGTCCCTTGAGGTTCGAATTGGGTTCGAACAGGGTGTCGCGCGCAGCCTGGACGGACAGAGCCTTCCCGGTCCGGACATTCTCAAGTCTCTGAATGAGCGGTTGGGACCCTGGGGGGTCGGCCGGCATGTCTACACCGGTGACGTGACCATTGGCCTCAAGGGTCGTATCGCCTTCGAATGCCCCGGCATCGACGCGCTGCTGATGGCGCACCAGGCGCTGGAGGATGCGGTGAACACCCGTTTTCAGAACCAGTTTCGCCAGCAAATCAGCAATCGCTGGGCAGAGCTGGTTTACACCGGGTTCTTCTACGAACCGCACAAACAGGATCTCGAGGCCTACCTGCGCAGTTCGCAGCAGGTGGTTACCGGTGAGGTCGTCCTGTACACCGAAGGCGGCGTGGTCACCGCGGTGGCCGTGGATACACCCTGGCGATTGCACAATCCCGAGGCGGTGTATGCACAGAGTGCCGACTGGACGCCGGAAGAGGCGGTCGGTTTTATCAAGCTGCTGGGTCAGAGCACGACGCTGGCTGGAAAGGTCCGGGGCCGTCGCCAGTGAGCGAATCCCGGTTGCTGTCCCACCTCGAAGCCCTGGTCGCGTTCGATACGCAGAATCCGCCGCGGGCCATCGATGGCGACTCGCCGATTTTCGGTTACTGCAGCGAAGCGACCGGCACATCCTTCGAGGTCCGCACCTGGGACCACGGCGACGGCCATGTCACGTGGTATGCCGTGCGGGGCAGGCCGAAGGTGCTGTTCAACGTCCATCTCGACACCGTGCCGGTCGGAGCAGACTGGAGCAGTGACCCGCACCGGCTCAGGGTCGAGGGCGGCCGCGCTTATGGCAGGGGCGCCTGCGACATCAAGGGCGCGGCGGCCGCGCTGCTGACCCTGGCTCAACAGGGTGCCGGAAACCTTGCGCTGCTGTTCACCAGCGACGAGGAAGGGGCGGGTGGTTGCTGTGTTGAGCGCTTTCTGGAAACCGGCGAGGCCGATCGCTACGAGCAGGTGGTCGTGGCGGAACCCACGTCCTGCAAGGCCGTGCTGGGGCATCGCGGCTTCCTGTCGGTGAAAACCCGGTTTCATGGAACGCCGGGGCATTCTTCGGAAGCGCGGGCCCTGCGGGAAAATGCCAATCACCAGATGGCCCGCTGGGCGGCGCGGGCGGTGCAACTGGCCGAAGCCAAAAAAACCACGCCCGAAGATGCTGGAACCTGCCTGAACATAGGCCTTGTCCAGGGCGGCACCAAGAGCAACGTGATTGCCGGCAGCGCCTTCGTGCACTGGAGCGCGCGCCTGCGGCCGGGCGAATCCAGCGAAGCGTTCCTGCAGGAGATCAGGGGTTGCGCTGATGCTGATGCACGCATGGACTGGGAAGTCCCGTTCCGTGGCGAACCATTGCCCGCACCGGGACAGAGTGACCGCGAGGCGCGGGCATGGTGTGGGGCGCGGCAACTGCCCATAGGCGACGCGGTCGATTTCTGGACGGAGGCCACCCTGTTTTCCGCTGCCGGACTACCGGCTGTTGTCCTCGGCCCGGGCCACATCGCCCAGGCCCACCAGACAGACGAATGGGTAGCGTTGGCGCAACTGCAGCATGCCCTTGATCTCTATGGAAAACTGGTAAAATTTGATGACTGAAATCCGCACCATCGTAAAACAGGTACTGAGCCAGCTTGGCGCCAGCCGCGAAGCACGTTATTACCTGACGCAGTACAGCGAAGACGAGCTCAATTTCGCCGTGATCAAGATCGGCGGTGCGCTCATCGAGCACCAACTCGAGCCGTTGGCCGACGCGCTGGCCTTCCTGCACAACCTTGGACTGGTGCCGATCGTCCTGCACGGGGCCGGCCCGCAACTCGATGCCGCCTTGCTGGCCGCCAACGTGCCGACGGTCAAGCACGAGGGTTTGCGGGTGACGACGCCGGAAGTGATGGAGGTGGCGCGCCCGGTCGTCTATCGGGTGAATCGACAGCTTGTCACCGCCCTGGAAAAAGAAGGCGTGCGGGCAGAGGGTATCCAGCACGGGGTTTTCGAATGCGATTACCTGGACCAGGAGGCGCTGGGGTTGGTCGGTGACATTCACAGGGTCGACCTGGAGGCGATCCGCGATGCCGTCGCCGGTGGGCAGATGCCGGTGGTTGCCTGCCTGGGCGAAAGCAAAACCGGCCAGGTCCTGAACATCAACGCTGACTTCGCCGCCAGGGAGTTGATCTGGACCCTGAACCCGCACAAGATCATCTTCCTGACCGAGACCGGGGGCTTGCTCGACGAGGCCGGCCGGGTCATCTCCGCGATCAGTCTTCGCACGGATTATGACTGGCTGATGCAGCAGCCCTGGGTTCATTCCGGCATGAAGCTCAAGCTCGAGCAGATCGAGCAGATTCTATCGAAGCTCCCGGATACCGCCTCGGTGTCCATCACCTCCGTGGACAGCCTGGCGCGGGAGCTGTTCACGCACCGCGGCGCCGGCACGCTGATCCGCAAAGGCGAGCGGATCCTGGAGTTTGACCAGTTCGACGACGCATCCAGGGAGCGGACCCGGCACCTGCTGGAAACGAGTTTCAGTCGCCGGCTGAAGCCGGACTATTTCGACCAACTGCCCATCGAGTGCGTGCTTGCCAGTGAATCCTTCGGCGCCATGGCAATCGTACTGAAGGGTGTGGACGGCATCCCGTACCTGGACAAATTCGCGGTTACCCCGGAAGCGCAGGGCGCAGGCCTTGGCGCCGCGGTATGGCAGGCCCTGGTGAAACGCTGCCCGAAGCTCTATTGGCGGTCACGGGTGGATAATCCGGTTACGCAGTGGTACTTCGAGCAGACGGAATCGAGTTACACGGAGAAACAGTGGGTGGCTTTCACCAAGGGGCTGAAGGACTTCGAACGCATCCGCCGCTGCAAAGTCGACAGCCTCACGCGGCCACTCAGCTGGTTGGACGAGGAACATGTTTAAGACCATCGTCGTCGGCGCCCGCGGCCATACCGGCGCTGAACTGCTGCCGCTGTTGCACCGTCACCCGAATTTCGAACTGGTCGCGGTCGGTTCGGGCAGTGCGGCCGGCCAGAAAGTCAGCGCCCATATCGAGGGCATGGAAGGCAGCAAACTCGAGTTTTCCGATATTCAACCGCAGGCCCTCGCCCGGTTGCAGGCCGACGCCTGCGTGCTCGCGCTCCCCAACGGCGCGGCGGCCGGATATGTCGAGGTCCTGGATCGGGTCCGGCCAGAGACCGTAATCGTGGATTTGAGTGCCGACTACCGTTTCGACCCGACCTGGGCCTACGGGCAACCCGAGCGCTTCGCCGACCGCTTGGCCCATGCGCGCCGTATTGCCAACCCCGGCTGCTATGCGACCGCGGCCCAGCTTGCCCTGGCCCCACTGGTCGGCCAGTTGGTGGGCACGCCCGCGGCCTTCGGGGTTTCGGGTTACAGCGGCGCGGGCACGGCACCGTCGCGCCGCAATGACCCGCAGGTGCTGGAAGACAACCTGCTGCCCTACACGCTGGTGGATCACGTGCATGAAAGAGAGGTCACGCATCACCTCGCCCACGACATCCGTTTCCTGCCGCACGTGGCTTCCTTCTTCCGGGGCATCAGCATGACGGTTGCGGCGGAACTGATCGAGGGACGAACCGAGCAGGAGTTGCTGACCCTGTTCCGCGACTACTATGCCGGAAGCCCCTTGGTTGAAGTCCGGGCAGATATCCCGGAGGTGAAAGAAATCCGTGGGCGCCACGGGGTCATCATCGGCGGATTTGCCGCCAGTAAGGCCCATCCCGCCAGGGTTTCGCTGGTCGCGGTGCTTGACAACCTGCTGAAGGGTGCGGCCACGCAGGCCGTGCAGAATCTCAACCTGGCTTTTGGACTGGACGCGCTGGCCGGATTGGAAGTAGGCGAGGGAGGCGAGAGATGAAACAGTATGTGTGGCAGTCGGGCGGGGGCGCGGCGGCGGATGAATCCATCATGCAGTTCCTGGCGGGCGAAGACGTCCTGCTGGATCGTGAACTCTTTCCGTTTGATATCCAGGCGACGGCGGCGCATGTGCGCGGCCTGGCGCGTATCGGGATCCTGGGCGAGGCCGAGAGCGGCCGCCTGGTGGAGCTTCTCGAACAATTGCAGCAGGAATTCAGGGATGGAGTCTTCGCGCTGGATGAGCGCTTCGAAGACGGCCACTCCGCCATCGAGATGTACCTGACGGAGCGGGCGGGCGAAATGGGCGCCAAAGTCCATACCGGCCGCAGCCGCAACGACCAGGTGGCGGTGGCCACGCGGCTTTATCTCAAGGACCGTCTGCACCGCCTGGTCGAGCTCAATGGCCGGATCGCCCTGGCGTGCCTCCGGAAGGCGGAGCAGCACGCCGATCTGCCGATGCCCGGCTACACCCATCTGCAGCGCGCGGTGCCGTCCAGCGTCGGCCTGTGGATGGGGGCTTTTGCCGAAGCGTTCAGCGACAATCTCTTGCTGGCGGCGAACACGCTCGAGGTGGTGGACTGCAGCCCGTTGGGCACCGCGGCCGGTTATGGCGTCAACCTGCCACTGGACCGCGACGGGGTGGCGCGCGAGCTGGGGTTCAGCCGGCTGCAGGTCAACCCGATGTATGCGCAGAACAGTCGCGGGAAGTTCGAGTTGCTCACCCTGCAGGCGGTTTCGCATGCGATGCAGGACTTGCGTCGCCTGGCCTGGGACCTCAGTCTGTTCACCACCAGTGAGTTCAGTTTCGTGGCCCTGCCGGAGGCCTATACCACGGGCTCCTCCATCATGCCAAACAAGACCAACCCGGATGTCGTGGAGTTGCTGCGCGGGCGTGCGGCAACGGTCGAAGCGGCGATTGTCGAAATCCAGTCCGTGCTTTCGCTGCCGTCGGGCTATCAGCGGGATCTGCAGCTGACCAAGGCGCCGCTGATCCGTGGCATGACGGCTTCATTGCAGGCGCTGGCGATCGTGCCGGCCAT
>JAPHSB010000036.1 GCA_026193295.1 Lysobacterales bacterium | reverse complement strand
TGCAATGGATGCATGGGCCCTGCTGCTACTGCTGCCTCTCGCGTGGGTCGTATCGCGCCGCCGTTGGGCACATCAGGGCTGCCGGTGAACACCCTGCCTGCGCCTGCCGCAGGCCGCAGCAGCATGGCGCTGCCGTGGCGAACCACCGGGCTGGTGACGGCGGCTGCCGCCCTTTACCTGGTCCTCGGTGCAGCACCCGGGGACTGGGTATTCGACCGCGTGGCGATTACTGGCGGCGAGTGGTGGCGATTGCTGACAGGACACTGGGTTCACAGCGATCTCAGCCATGCGGGTTGGGATATCGCCGCGCTGCTGCTGTTTGGTGCGTTGTTCGAGGCTCGGCTGCAATGGCGGCTGCCGCTGGTGCTGCTGGTCGCTTCGATCGGTGTCGATGCCTGGCTGTGGTGGGGTGTTCCCACACTGCGTTACTACTGCGGACTGTCCGGCATACTGAACGCCCTGCTGGTTTATGGCCTGGTTCAGCTGTGGCGGGAATCGAGGCATCCGGTGGTACTGCTGACGGGCGTGGGTGCTGCGCTGAAGATTGTCGTGGAGATCGGCGCTGGGCAGGCGTTACTGACCGCTACGGCGTGGCCCAGCGTGCCAACCGCGCATGCCGCGGGTTTCCTGTGTGGCCTGGTGGCGGCAGCCGCTGGCTGGAGTTCAGTCAGTGGTGCTTACTCCGAGCGGGCGGTCCCGCATCTGGCAAGCAAAGCCTGAATTCAGACCGGGTCCGTGAATACGCCCTTCATCTGCTAATCTCACCGCATGAGCGACGGTAATGACATGAATGCTTCTAACCAAAACATCTGGACGCAGGCCGCTGCCCTGGCCGCCAAGACCCCGGAATCACGCAACCGCTACGTGGACTTTCTGCGGGCCGTGTCCATTGGTGCGGTGGTGTTTGGGCACTGGTTGATGGCGGCCCCCTACGTCGATGCGGGTGGCGTCCATATCAGCAGCATGCTGGAGCACCAGGAATGGACGCGCTGGATGACCTGGGCATTCCAGGTCATGCCGGTGTTCTTCCTGGTGGGTGGTTACTCCAACGGCATTTCCTGGGCTTCCGCGCAACGGCATGGAAAAAGCTACAGCGAGTGGTTGCAGGTTCGCCTGCAGCGCCTGGCCGGGCCGGTACTGCCCCTGATTGTCATGTGGATGTTTCTCGCCGCCGGCGCTCAGCGGATGGGCGTACATCCTGAAATGGTGAAAGTCGCCTCGCAAATGGCCTTGATACCGATCTGGTTTCTTGCTGTCTACGTCGCGGTGGTGGTGCTCGTTCCCGTTTCATTCGCGGCCTGGCGCCGCTATGGTTTCTGGTCCTTCGGCGTGCTGGTTCTGGCCGCGGTCATCGATGACCTGTTGTTCTTTGCAGCCGATCTGCGGGTGGTCGGCTGGCTGAATTACGGGTTCGTC
Source organism: Lysobacterales bacterium (assembly GCA_026193295.1). GTDB lineage: Bacteria > Pseudomonadota > Gammaproteobacteria > Xanthomonadales > SZUA-36 > CALKKN01. The sequence continues at coordinate 6,673 of JAPHSB010000036.1, read as the reverse complement.
TGGCTGGCGGTTCACCAACTGGGCTATGCCTGGCGGGATGGCTACATGGCCGGGGCGCGGCAGGGGCTGACCTGGGTGCTGGGCGGCACTGTGCTTCTCGTCGGCCTGATTACCCTGGGTCCCTATCCGATCAGCATGGTGAGTGTGCCCGGGCAGGACGTCAGCAACACCCTGCCGCCGAAAATAGCCATGCTGGCGCTGGGCATCGTGCAATGCGGCTTGCTACTGTCCATCGAATCGCCCATGCGTCGCTGGCTGGCAAGAGCCGCACCGTGGACGGCTGTGGTTCTGGTCAACGGCATGATCATGACGGTGTTTCTTTGGCACCTGACCGCTTCGACATTGGCCATCGGCGGCGCGCTGCTGCTCGACGATGTCGGGTTGCGGGTGATACCCGGCAGTGGCTCGTGGTGGGCCATCAGGCCCGTGTGGCTGGGTGTTTACGTGCTGGCCCTGCTGCCCTTTGCGCTCGGGTTCGGGCGATTCGAGAGGAGTGGGGTCGGTCAGCGCATATACCCTGCCTGGCGGCTGGTCACCGCGGCGCTGTTGATCTGCGCGGGACTGGCGTTACTGGCTCTCGGCGGGGTTGCGGGAAACGGGTGGCTCGGACTGCAGACCGCAGTGCTGCTGCCTTTTGTCGGCGCCGTTCTGGCGGGCGTCAACCCGCTGCGGAAATAAGTCGACTGACTGCCGGCGGCTGCCGGTAGCCAGAAGAGACCGTCATGTGCGCTGCAGATTCAATCGCTCTCCGCATTCATTCCCCCCATCAGCCGGTGCGACTCCTGGATCACGTAGGCGTGGATGGCCTTGGCGTCCTCTTCGCTGACCCACTCTTTGTACGCACCCATGCCCCGCGTGTGGAGGATGCCGTCCAGGGTGATCTGCAGAAACAGTTCGTGCTTCTGGGCGCTCATGTAGCGCAGATCCGGCATCTGGCTGGACGATGAAATGACGTCGGCGCCGTGGCAGGCAAAGCAGCTCTGGTGGTACAGCTCCTTGCCGTGCTGCACCAGCGCCGGGTCATCGACCAACGGCGGCGGATTGGGTGTGCCGCGGCTGTAGGTCTTGGGCTCGGGCAGGGCGCCGTCCGCATCGAGCGCGAAGACCAGCACCCGGCTGCGGTTGACCATGGCCGAGGCTTTCTTGCCGATCTCGCCGATCAGCACGCCCAGGCCGCCCCAGCCGGCGACGACGGCGACGTACTGCGTGCCATTCACTTCGTACGTAATCGGTGCCGCCATGATGCCGGTCTGTGCATCGAAGCCCCACAGAGCCTCTCCGCTATCTGCCCGGTAAGCGACGAAGCGGCCGGTGCCGTTGCCCTGGAACAGCAGGTTGCCCTCCGTCGACAGGATGCCGCCGTTCCACATGGTGCCCAGGGGGATGCGCCAGGCTTCCCTTTGCGCCACCGGGTCCCAGGCGGAGATGAAGCCGGTGAACTGGTCGAGGATGCCGGCCCGTTCCGCGGGGTCCTCCGGCATCATGGCCTTGGTCCAGTCGATCCCCGTGTTGTAAAAGCCGGGCCGGTAGTTGAACTCGGCGTCATGCGCGTATACAGCCAGCGTCTGCTGGGCCGGGATGTAGACCAACCCGGTACGGGGGCTGTAGCTCATCGGCTGCCAGTTGTGCCCCCCCATGAAGCCGGGGAAGTTGACCGTCGGCTGCCCGCCGTCGTAACGCACGCCGGGCGCTTCGACCGGGCGCCCTGTTTCGGGATCGATGTGGCTGGCCCAGGTGACCAGGGTGTACTTCTCCGCCGACAGGAATTCGCCGGTCGCGCGGTCGAGAATGTAGAAGAAGCCGTTCTTGGGCGCCTGCATGATGACCTTGCGCTCTTTGCCCCCAACCTCGATGTTGGCGAGGATCATGTGCTGCGTGGCGGTGAAATCCCAGGACTCCCGCGGGGTCTCCTGGTAGTGCCAAACGTATTCCCCGGTATCCGGACGCAGGGCCACGATCGACGACAGGAACAGGTTGTCACCGCCGCCGGGGCTGCGAATCTGCGCATTCCAGGGCGAACCGTTACCGACTCCGATATAGAGCAGGTCGAGTTCCGCATCATAGGCCATGGAGTCCCACACGGTTCCGCCGCCGCCGAGCTTCCACCACTCGCCGGTCCAGGTCTTCGCCGCCATTTCCAGGATCGGGTTTTCAAATGGCTGCGAGGGATCGCCGGGCACGGTGTAGAAACGCCAGGCCAATTTGCCCGTCGTTGCTTCGTAGGCCGAAATGTAGCCGCGTACGCCGAACTCGGAACCGCCGTTGCCAATGATCACCTTGCCCTTGATGACGCGGGGTGCACCGGTGATGCTGTACGCACTGCCCTCGGGAATGGTGCTCACATCCCAGGCTACGCTGCCGTCGGCAGCGTTGAGAGCCACCAGCCGCCCATCCAGCGTGCCGACGAAAATCTTGCCGTCCCAAGCCGCCACGCCGCGATTGATGGCGTCACAGCACAGTTCCAGCAATTTCTCACGGGGTACTTGCGGGTCGTACTGCCACAGCAGTTCACCGGTGACCGCGTTGAAGGCGTAGACCATGCTCCAGGACCCGCTGACGTAGAGGACGCCATCGATCATCAGCGGCGTTGCCTGCATGCCCCGGTCGGTCGGTATATCGAAATACCAGCTCAGGCCTAGCCGTTCGGCGTTGCTGTCGTTGATCACGGCCAGTGGGCTGAATCGCTGCTCGTCATAGCTGCGGCCGTGGCTCATCCAATTGCCCGGTTCCCGGTCCGCGTTGATGATTCGCTGTGCGTTCACCGCGGCCGGCTCTGCCGGGGCGGCGGTTTGTGCGACTGCGGTCGCCGTCTCCACGTCTGATTGCCCGGTTGCGGGTTCTTCAGGCTGACGGCCGCAGGCCGCCAGGACCAGCGCCAGGCAACTCAGTGGAATGCCTACACACATCAAAATGTTGGCGTGACTGGTTTTCATCGGGCAGGCTCCAGGATAAAACTTGATTATCATGCAGCCGGGGGAGCGCCCGGGTGTTCTGGATCAGTTAACTCAAAAAGTACCCGGATAAAGCCCGCCATCCATCAGGATGTTTTGCGCCGTGATATAGGCTGCCTGCTGGCTGCAGAGGAAAGCGCAGGTGGCGCCAAATTCGTCCGGTTCGCCCGGCCGCTTCGCGCCGACCTTGCTGAAATGCGCCTTCCGGAATGCCTCGGGGTCTTGGCCGGTGGCGCGGGCGCCGGCTTCCAGCACGCTCCACATGCGGTCGGTGGCGACATAACCGGGCAACAGGTTGTTGATGGTGACGTTGTGCTCGGCCGGTTCGCGGGCGATGGTGGATACGAAGCCGGTGAGGCCGGCGCGGGCTCCATTCGACAGCCCCAGGGTCGGCACCGGGATTTTCACCGCCACGCTGGTGATGTTGATGATGCGGCCGAACCTGCGTTCCACCATGCCGTCCAGGCAGCGCCGGATCATGTCGATGGCGCTGTACATGTTCGCGTTGACGGCTTCGAACCAGTCCTGCTGGCGCCAGTCGCGAAAATCGCCCGGCGGTGGTCCGCCGGCGTTGTTGACCAGGATGTCCGGTGCCGGGCAGGCGGCCAGCAGCGCGTCGCGGCCTTCGTCAGTGGTGATATCGGCGACCAGGGACTTCACGGCGCCGCCGCCGGCTGCGGCGATCTCGGCGGTTGCTTCGTCAAGAGCTTCCTGGTGCCTGGCGCTGATCCAGACATTCACGCCTTCACGGGCCAGCGCCAGCGCACAGGCCTTGCCCAGACCCTTGCTGGAGGCGCACACGATTGCATTCTTGCCGGCTATGCCCAGATCCATGTCTCTGTCCTCGTTTTGCTACTGCTATCCACGCAGGTAGGTGTCGCTACCGTCCAGCCAGTCTTCTCGCGGCGGATTGAAAATGTCCACGTCCAACGTGTCTTCGAGCGCCTCGGCGCTATGCGGCAGGTTAGGCGGGATGGTCAGGACCTCGCCGGCGCGCACGATGACCTCTTCATCCTGGTTTTCTCCCAGCAGGAACTTCAGGGCGCCTTCCAGCACGTAGGTAATCTGCTCATTGTGGTGGCTGTGCCTGGGCACGACGCCGCCCTTTTTGAAATAAACGTGGGCGACCATCATGTTGGTGCCGGTGATCAGGCGTCGCTCGAGATGGCTGTTCAGCCGTTCGCGCGGCAGGTCGTCCCAGCGGTGCAGTTTCGCTGCAGTAGTTGCGGGCATCGCGTGATTTCCTCTCAGCTGCAAGTGTCCAAGATAGCATTTTCGCGGCCGGAATCGCAGGATCCAGGTCCCGCTTCAGGGCAGTTGGTATTCAAGCGTGTGCGAAGCATGGTCATCCAGCGCCAAATGGTGGGCCAGCCAGGGCAGGGCTTCGGCCAGGAAGGCGTGGCGGTAGCTGAGCATGGCTGGCGGTTGCGCTCGCCCAGCTCAAAAAAGGATGGCGCGATAGCCTTCCTGCTGCAGCCGCACGTGCACGGTCATCGCAGAGGCAGCCATCGTGATCTCGGGCAACAGGTCATCCGCCGCGTAGCCGTAATAGGCGGCGGTCTGGCCGCAGATGTAGATGGCCACGCCGGCGCGGCCCAGCGCCTCCACCAGCCCCTGGCTGCCGTTCGGAACCAGGAAATGCTCCAGGTGGGCGCGCTCATTGAGCGCCGCGCGCGCGCCAGAGCCGTGCAGGGTTATCGCGAGCTCCAGGTTCTCCGGCTTGATACCGTTGCGCGCATGCAGGTTCAGAAAGCGTGCCGCGCTTTCGATGGAACGGTTCAACTCCGCCGGATCATCGGGGCCTTTCCCGATATCCATGAGTACTTTGTATTGCTGGTTCGGGTCCAGGTTGAAGCTGCCGTCCGGCACCGCAAAAACCGGGCCATAGCCGGCGATGACGGGGCCGGTGACCGGCTCCGCGGCAACGGCCGGACCGGCGATCAAGAATAACAGAAGCAAAAACGGTCGCTTGAGCGGATGCATGGTTCAACCCTCTGGAGTGAAAGTCGCAGTGTAGGCCAACGCGGAGCCCGTTGACAGAATGGTGCGGTCGCTCCTCCTGGACCAGCTTCTGCGGGGTTATCATGGAAGACCGGCAGTTGCGAAACGGTTCGACACATGAGGATCACGGTTACACTGGCAGGGGTTGTCCTGGCCCTGGCGGTCAGCGCCGTCACCGGCTTGCGCAGCGCCGAGGCTGCCGTCGCACTGATTTACCATCGCTTCGACGACGACCGCTATCCATCCACCAATCTGAGCCTGGCGACCTTCCGCCGGCAACTCGAATGGTTGGTGGAGAACCGCTTCGAAGTCTGGCCGGCGTCCCGTCTTGTCGCTATCCTCGAGGCCGGGGCGGAGATTCCGGACCACGTGGCTGTTATCACCATTGACGACGGCTACCGGAGCCTGCTTGGAGCTGTCACTCTGCTGGAGGAGTTTCAATTTCCCTTCAGCGTTTTCGTAAGTACCGGGGGCATCGATCAGCGGGTTCCCGACCTGCTCGATTGGGAAACCTTGCGGCAGCTCTGTGGCCGGGGCGCCGAAATCCTGAATCACGGCGTGGATCACGAAAGCCTGCTGGCGCGGCCCGGCGAGGCCAATGAGGCGCGCCGGCAGCGAATCCTGGAGCAGCTGAGCAAGGCCCAGGAACGCATCGACAACGAGCTGCCCGGCGCTTGCCGCAAGAAGATTTTTTCCTGGCCCTACGGTGAATTCGACGGCCTGGCCGAGGAAACGCTGGCCGGCGCCGGCTACCCGGCCTTCGGGCAGCAGTCCGGGCCGATCGCGCGCTGGAACAGCCACCAGGCGCTGCCGAGGTTCCCGGTCAACCAGGCCTTCGCGGATTCTGCATTGATGATTACCAAGCTCGAGAGCCTGCCCTTTCCGGACGTGCTCGAGCGTTCTGACCCGGTAGTCACCGAAAACCCCCCATCGCTGAGGCTGCGCCTGTTCCCGGAAATCGATCGCGTCCGTTGCTTCGTGGGCTCGGGTGCGCCGTTGTCACGCCAGGTTACAGAAGAGAACCACCTGTTCAAGGCGTCAGCGCCGCTGGCCAGGGGTCGCGACCGCTACAACTGCACGTATCCCGCGCGCGACGGCCGGCGCTACCACTGGCTCAGCCAGTTCTGGTATGTCCCGTGAGCAGAAAAAAGCAACCTAATTGGAATTAACGTATTTACGGCAAGATTCAGATACGTACGAATCATTACTGCTGCTTGAGCAGTCCCACGCGAGCAGGCTGGAGTCGCTGAGCCGGGTGCCGGTAAGCGTTATGGTCGGATCGGGTGAGATGCCCGTGTTCTGGGTCACGACCGTGATCGATGGGGCGACGCAGGGTCCGCCCATTTGCAGGCTCTTCACATATTCCGAGTCATGCAAGACGTAACCTGTCGAGGCAGAATTCAGTTCGACGACGGAAGGGCTGACCGCGCAATACGTCGTAACCATCGACTGGGCGCGCTCGGCCTCATAGAGCGCCTCTGCCATGCGCACCTGGATCGAGTACTTGGTGACCAACGGGGTGCCGATGACGACACAGATCAATACAATGGAAAAGATGATCAGCAGGTCAAGGATAGAAAATCCCCGGATGCGGTTCATGACAAGGCGATGCATAAGTACCCCACTATCAGTTTCCAGAAACGAGGGCGTCCGGCGAAATGAGCCGCACGCCAGCGTGAGCAAGCTGCAAGCGGGCCTGAAAGCCCTCATCATCCTGATTA
>JAPHSB010000438.1 GCA_026193295.1 Lysobacterales bacterium | reverse complement strand
GACGTGGCCATGATCGAGATCGGCGGCACGGTCGGCGACATCGAGTCACTGCCGTTCCTGGAAGCCATCAGGCAACTGGGCGTGGAATACGGGCGCGACGCCATGTTCATGCACCTGACGCTGGTGCCGTTCCTGCGCGCCGCCAACGAGATCAAGACCAAGCCGACCCAGCATTCGGTCAAGGAGTTGCGATCGATCGGCATCCAGCCCGATGTGCTGCTGTGCCGTTCTGAGATCGAACTGAGCCAGGCCGAGCGCGAGAAAATCGCGCTGTTTACCAACGTGCCGACGCGGGCCGTGATCACCGCGCTGGATGCGAAGCCCTGCATTTACCGGATTCCCCTGATGCTGCACGAGGAACATCTGGACGACATCGTCATCGAGCGCCTGGGGCTGCAGGACAAGGCCGGGCCCGCCGACCTCAGCGACTGGCAGGAGGTGGTGGACCGCACCACCAACACACAGCACCAGGTCACCGTGGTGATGGTCGGCAAATATGTCGAACACCATGACGCCTACAAGTCACTGACCGAGGCCATTGCCCACGGCGGCCTGCGGCAGCGGATCAAAGTGGACATCCGCCGTATCGAGTCCGAAGACCTGGTTGGCGGCGACCTGTCACAGATCGAGGGCGCCGACGCCATCCTGGTGCCCGGCGGCTTCGGCGAACGCGGCTTCGAGGGCAAGGTCAATGCGATTCGTTACGCTCGCGAGAACGGCGTTCCCTACCTGGGTATCTGCTACGGCATGCAGGCGGCCGCAGTTGAGTTCGCCCGCCACGTTTGTGACCTCGAAGCCGCGAATAGCACCGAAATCGTCCGTGACACGCCCCACCCGGTCATCGGCCTCATTACCGAATGGCGGGACTCCTCGGGCAAGGTTGAAAAGCGCAACGAGGACTCGGATCTGGGCGGCACGATGCGGTTGGGTGCGCAGGACTGCCGGCTGCGGGAGGGCTCGCTGGCCCGCAAACTCTATGGGCGCGACATCATCAGCGAACGTCATCGGCACCGTTACGAGTTCAACAACCGCTACCGCGACGTGTTTCAGAGGCACGGCATGGTCCTGGCCGGGCTGTCGATGGACGAAATGCTGGTCGAAATCATTGAGCTGCCCAGCCATCCCTGGTTCTTGGCCTGCCAGTTCCATCCCGAGTTCACGTCCAGCCCGCGTGACGGGCACCCGCTGTTCATGGGCTTCATCGAGGCTGCGCTGCGCCGCCAGCAGGGCGAGTTGCCCGCGGGAGTGGCGCAACTGTGAGGCTATGCGGCTTCGAAGCCGGCCTGGAGCACCCCTTCTTCCTGATCGCCGGTCCCTGTGTGATCGAGTCGGAGCAGCTGGCTATCGAAACGGCTGGAAATCTGAAGGAAATCTGCGGGCGGCTCGCCATCCCGTTCATCTACAAGTCGTCGTTTGACAAGGCGAACCGCTCATCGGGCGACAGTTTCCGGGGGCCGGGCATGGACGAGGGGCTGCGAATCCTGGCCGAAGTCAAACGCCAGGTCGGCGTGCCGGTGCTGACCGATGTGCACGAAGGCACCGACGTGCAGGTTGTTGCGAGCGTGGTCGACGTGCTCCAGACGCCCGCCTTTCTGTGCCGCCAGACCAACTTCATCCACCGCGTCGCCGCTGCGGGCATCCCGGTCAACATCAAGAAGGGCCAGTTCCTCAGCCCCTGGGAGATGAAAAACGTCGTGGACAAGGCGCGTGCGACCGGCAATACACAGATCATGGTCTGCGAGCGCGGCGCGTCATTCGGTTACAACAACCTGGTTTCCGACATGCGCTCGCTGGCGGTAATGCGGGATACCGGGTGCCCGGTCGTATTTGACGCCACCCACTCGGTCCAGTTGCCGGGCGGGCAGGGGACCACCTCCGGCGGGCAACGTGAATTCGTGCCTGTGCTGGCGCGAGCCGCCGTGGCGGTGGGGGTCTCGGGCGTGTTCATGGAAACCCACCCGGATCCGGACAAGGCGCTCAGCGACGGCCCGAACGCCTGGCCGCTTGGAAAAATTGAAGCCTTGTTGATCACCCTCAAAGAACTGGATGCTGTGACCAAGCGGCACTTGCAGGACGACAGCTGATTCTCCGAAACACCCCGAATTTCCACAAAGGACATGCAATGACGACTATCAAATCCCTCCATGCGCGGCAGATTCTCGATTCCCGCGGCAACCCTACGCTCGAGGCGGAAGTGCGGCTGGATTCCGGAGCGTTTGGCCGCGCCGCTGTGCCGTCGGGCGCCTCG
>JAPHSB010000440.1 GCA_026193295.1 Lysobacterales bacterium | reverse complement strand
GCTGGCGGTGACCCTGGTGGTCGCCGTGATGGTGCTGCTGTTGCCCGGGAAGACCAGCCGCAAGAGCGATGTGGAAAAGACGCACCTGCTGCCGGCCTTGCAGGAGCAGGTCAACGATCTGGACTGGCTGCGATTCACCGGCGCCGGCGGTTCTGTCATAGCCACTCTGGTGCGTGGCGACGGGACCTGGCGGGTCGAGGAGGTGCACGACTACCACGCCGACTGGAACCAGCTGCGGACGCTGCTGGCGGACCTGGCCCGTGCGGAGATCGTCGAGCCCAAGACGGCGAATCCCGTCTATTACGCCAGGCTTGGCGTCGAGGACGTGAGCCAGACGGACGCGACCGGGGTCATGCTCGAGTTTGCCGCAGCCAGCGGCGTGCCTGCCCTGGTCATCGGCAACCGGGCCCAGGGGCGCGACGGCCATTACGTGCGTCTGAAGGATGCCGCGGACAGCTTACTGATTGACCGTTCGCTGGAAGTTCCGCGGGAAGCAATGGGCTGGCTGGACCAGAACATCGTGCACATTGCGGATACCGAGGTGGTCGAGGTGGAGATCGTTCACGCCGACGGCGAACGAATCGTGGCCCGCAAGACGTCGGCGGACGATGAGAATTTTGTCTTGCAGGATATCCCGGAGGGACGTGAAATCCAGTCGGACTGGGCGGTTGATTCCCTGGCCAACGGCCTTGCCTCGTTGACCTTCGAAGCGGTCGTTCCGGCGGATGGGCTGGACTGGAGCGATGCGACACGGTTCGGGCTGGTCACCGCCGATGGCTTGCGGATCGACGCCGAACTGTTTGGCGTCGGGGCAAAGGCTGCTGCGGTGGGTGAGAACGAGCAGGCCGACCTGGAATACTGGATCCGGCTGCAGGCGGGACTCTACCAGACGGCGGTAGACAGCGGGGTGACGCCGCCGCAGGACGCTGACGAAACCGTCCAGCGCGCCGACACGATCAATAACCGCGTCGGGGGCTGGGCCTATCGCATCCCCAAGTACAAGTTCGACGCCATGACCAAGCACATGGCCGACTTGCTGCGCGCGACCGACAGCCCCGAATCCTAGGCACGCAAAACCTGTTTCATTTGGTGTGGAGACACGCAGGCTTTATAGTCGGGCCATGACAAGTGGCATCCCCAGGCGGTGAAATCATGAGCCGCCTTCGTTACAACCGCAGCGCGGCAGTCGAGCATCTGCGCAGCCGGTGCAGCAAGCTGTGCCGCGCCATCGATGAGATCGGACCGCTCGGTTTGCGCGTTGCGGGCGAACGCGACCTGTTCGAGGCGCTGGCGGCCGCGATCGTCTATCAGCAACTATCGGGGAAAGCCGCGGCCACCATCCACGGCCGATTCGTGGCGTTGTTCAAGGACGGCAGGCCGGCGGCCGATGAGAGCCTGGGACTCGGCTACGAGCCCCTGCGCGGCGTGGGCCTCTCGCACAACAAGGCCCTGGCCATCCTGGACCTGGCCGCGAAGGCCGAGGGTGGTGACCTGCTGCCGCTGCGGCGCTTCAGCCGGCTGGACGACCAGGCGGTCGTCGACAACCTGTGCCAGGTTCGCGGCATCGGCCCGTGGACCGCGCAAATGTTCCTGATCTTCAACCTCGGCCGGCCCGATGTGATGCCGGCAACGGACCTTGGCGTGCAGAAAGGCGTTCAGGCTGTCTACCGCATGCGCAAGCTGCCGGGGCCGGACCAGGTCCTGCGACGGACCCGCCAGCTGGCGCCATTCCGCTCGGCGGCAAGCTGGTACTTCTGGCGTGCCGCCGACACCCAACTCCCGGCGTGAGCGGCTCGTGATGAATCTACTCGAATGTTTCGTTCTGCAGCACCTGCAGCCCATGGTGCTCAGGGTCGAGGTTCTGAAAGTGATCAAGGACTCCGGCGCGCAGGAAGCCAAGGTTGAGCTGAGCCTGTCGCCGCGCATGGTCAAGACCGACAGCGGGGACGAACTGCCCGCCTACCAGGTCACGGCGCGACTGAGCTGCCGGTCCGGCGCGGCGGGGAAAGATGAGCCCATGTTCAAGGCACAGGTGGGGTTCGAGGCCGTCTACCAGCAGGTTTCCGGCGAGCCGGTGGACATCGCCGAGTTCACCGCCAACCACGCCAGCCTGACCCGGCAGCTTTACCCCCTGCTGCAGCAGGAACTGCGGGCATTGATGAACCGCGTCGGCCTGGAGCAGATTCGCCTTCCGTACGACCTGGCCGCGCAGCTCCACTCGCCCGAGAGCGCGACGGTCCAGGTTTCAGGCGCAGTGCATTGACTGCGGTGATGCCACTGTCGGGTTTGCACCTGCTGCTGACCTACGAGTGCAATTTCGAGTGCGATCACTGCTTCGTCTGGGGTGGACCGGACCGGAACGGAACGATGACCCCCGAGACCATCGAGCATATCCTGCAACAGGCCAAACAGGCCGCTAGCATCGAGTGGATCTATTTCGAGGGCGGCGAGCCGTTTCTGCATTACGCGCTGTTGCGTTTCGGGGTTCAATTGGCACATCAGCAGGGCTTCAGGGTCGGTATCGTCACCAATGCCTATTGGGCCGCCAGCGATGACGAAGCCAGGGAGTGGCTGCGCCCCTTCGTGGGCGTTGTCGAGGACCTCTCCATCAGTGACGACGATTACCATGGCAGTGGGGACGATCCGCAGCCGACCCGGATTGCTCGCCGCGCGGCGGAGCAGCTCGGTATTCCGGTTGATTTCATCAGCGTCGCCGAGCCGGAAGCAGCCGATGTGCCGGGCGCCCCGGGTCACATGCCGGCCGGCGAATCGGCGGTCCTGTTCCGTGGGCGCGCAGCCTCGAAGCTGGCTTCGCGAGTCGCGCTGAAACCCTGGGTGCAGTTCTCCCGGT
>JAPHSB010000022.1 GCA_026193295.1 Lysobacterales bacterium | reverse complement strand
CTCTGACCCCAAATTTCCCTCTGACCCCAAATTTCCTCTGTGACCCCAAATTTTCCCAAGTTTCGGAGTGAGATCATGAACATCAAGTTTTTCTGCCTTGCCGCCTTGTTGGTCGCGTCGATGCTGGCCCACCCGGCCGCCCAGGCCCAGGATGCGGCCAAGCTGGCCAAGGATCTCGCCAACCCGATCGCGTCGCTGATCTCGGTGCCGTTCCAGTTCAACTTCGACAGCGACATCGGGCCGCTGGACCAGGGCTCGCGCCTGACCACCAACGTGCAGCCAGTCATTCCCGTCTCGCTGAACGACGATTGGAACCTGATCAGCCGCACCATTCTGCCGGTGGTCAGCCAGGAGGACATCTTTCCCGGCAGCGGCGATCAATTCGGGCTGGGTGATGCCGTGCAGAGCCTGTTTTTCTCGCCGAAGGCGCTCACCAAAAGCGGCTGGACCTGGGGCGCAGGCCCCGTGTTCCTGCTGCCGACGGCGACCGACGAGTTGCTGGGCGCGGACAAGTGGGGCGCGGGTCCTACCGGGGTGGCGCTGAAACAGGTCGGGCCCTGGACTTACGGCGCGCTGGCCAACCACATCTGGTCCTTCGCCGGCGATGGCGACCGCAACGACATCAGCAATACCTTCCTGCAGCCCTTTGTTACCTACACGACCCCCACCGCCTGGAGCTTTGCGCTGCAGGCTGAGGCGACCTACGACTGGAAAGCCGAACAGTGGAACGTGCCCGTGGGCTTCCTTGTCTCCAAAGTGGTCCGGCTCGGCAAGCAGATGATCTCGCTCCAGGCCGGGCCGCGTTACTACGTCGAGTCCACGCCCGGTGGACCCGAAGGCTGGTCATTCCGGGCCGCCATAACCCTGCTGTTTCCCAAGTGAGCAAACCATGAACACGCACAAATCATTGAAATTTGGGGTCAGAGTAAAAATTTATCCGGAGCCAACCATGAATATACCCATCCGATTCACTCGAACCGTCTGTCTCTTGCTGCTCTGCAGCCTGGTGCTCGCGAGCGCCCCAGCCCTGGCTCAACTCGATTGGCCGCAGGAAATCACCGCGCCCGAAGGCACCATCGTGGTCTACCAGCCGCAGCCGGAAGGCCTGGCCGGCAATGTACTGAGCGGCCGTGCCGCCATCTCCCTGGAGTTCAAGAACCGGGAAGAGCCCGTATTCGGCGCCATGTGGTTCACGGCGAAACTCGACACCGACCGCGATGCCGACGTCGCGATCGTGCGCGACCTCAGGGTCGAGCGCGTGGCCTGGCCGGATTCGAAAGACGCCGATGAGCAACGCTTCACCTCGATCGTCGAGGGCGCGGTTCCCGCGGCCGGTTTCGAAATCTCGATGGAGCGGCTCGCCGCCAGCCTGGCTACCGCCGAGATCGTGCAGAAGAGCCTGGAAGACCTGAACACCGATCCACCGATGATCGTGTTCCGCGAGGAACTGGCGGTGTTGCTGCTGTTCGACGGCAAGCCGCGCCTGTCCGAGATCGAAGGCAGTCCCTACGAGCGCGTGATGAACGTACCCATGGCCCTGGCCTGCAAAAAGGGCGGCAAGCCGTGCTGGCTGTCCAGCGGCACGTTCTGGTACGAAGCAAAGGATCCGCTGGGCCCGTGGGCGCCGACGTCTTCTCCGCCGGCCGACCTGGTCAAAATGATGCCCGAACCCGAGAGCGCAGAAGGCTCACCTGCCTCTCCCCCGGTCATCGTCGTCGCCACCGAACCGACCGAGCTGATCGCGACGGCCGGCAAGCCCAACTGGACCGCGCTGGCCGGCGGTGAATTGCTGTACGTGCAGAACACCGAGTCACCGTGGCTGCGGGAATTGGCCACCGGCAACATGTACCTGCTGCTGTCGGGCCGCTGGTACCGCTCCAAGTCGGCCGAGGGGCCCTGGACCTTCGTCAAGCCGGATGAGCTGCCGGCCAGCTTTGCCGCCATCCCGCCGGCGTCCGACATCGGCGGCCTGCGCACCTCGGTGGCCGGCACACCCGAGGCGGAGGAGGCCGTGCGCGATGCCGCGATCCCGCAAACCGCCGCCATCAAGCGTTCCGAGGCTTCCCTGACCGTCGAGTACGACGGCAAGCCCAAGTTCGAAAAGATCAAGGGTACGGAAGTGTCGTACGCGGTGAACACCGGCGCCCAGGTCCTGGAAGTCGGCGGCCGCTACTACGCCGTGGACAACGGCGTGTGGTTTACCTCGGGCTCCGCCACCGGACCCTGGGTCGTGGCCGACGAGGTGCCGGAAGACAAGATCGCCGAGATCCCGCCTTCCGCGCCCGTTTACAACACCACGCACGTGCACGTCTACGAATCCACTCCGGAGATCGTCTACGTAGGTTATACACCCGGCTACATGTGGTCTTACCCGTACTACGGTGTGCCGGTCTATGGCACCGGCTGGCACTACCCGCCCTATTATGGCCGCTGGTACTACCCACGCCCGCCGACCTGGGGTTTCAACGTCGGCTACAACCCCTGGACCGGCTGGAGTTTCGGCCTCAGCTGGAGCAACGGCTTCTTCAGCATGGGCGTGAGCTGGGGCGGCGGTTATGGTGGCGGCTACTACCCCGGGCGCTGCTGTGGCGGCTACTACGGCGGCGGTTACCGCGGACCAGTGGTGATCAACACCGGCGACATCAACATCGGCAACAACATCAACATCGGTAACCGTAACGAGATCAACAACCGCATCGGCAACAACACCCAGATCGGCAACCGCATGGAGAATTCGCGGCAGAACGTGTACAACCGGCCGGAAAACCGGACCCGCAATGCCGACAAGGCCGCCGTGTCCCGTGATCTCAAGCAGGCCCGCCCGGCGACCGGCCGCGCCAACGACCTCTATGCAGACCGCAGCGGCCAGGTAGCCAAGCGCGACGGCGACCAGTGGCAAACCCGGGAAGCGGGTCAGTGGAAGCCCGCGCCCGAGGCGAAGCCCGCGGTTCCCGAGCAGCGTCCCGCGAGCAAGCCAGCAGCCCGGCCAACTGCACCGACAACAAAGCCTGCTGCGAGGCCGACCGCCCCGAGCACCCGTCCGACGACCCCGACGAGTCGTCCGGCCAGTCGCCCCTCGATTGATACGCGGGACCTGAACCGTTCGCACAGTGCGCGGCAGACGGGCGCTTCACGTGAAATGTCGCGGCCACGGCCGCAAGGCGGCGCCCGGCGACGCTAAGGTCTTTGCTGGAGCGAGCTTGCTCGCGAAAAGAATAGG
>JAPHSB010000211.1 GCA_026193295.1 Lysobacterales bacterium | reverse complement strand
GCACTGCCTCGGCCAGTTCGGCCAATCAGAAATACAGGAAATCCACTTCCGGCCGCTCCGCCACCACCGCCGTCGCTCCCCAGGCGCCCCCTAGTGACAAACGTTGGCGGTCGATCCAGCAGTTGGCCAGGCCGCAGGCCCGGGCGGGCGCATGATCATGATACAGGCTTTGTGCCGTATGCAGGATACGCCCGGGGGCAGCATCGAGGTCCGCACTGGCGCGCTCAAGAAGGTAGCGGAAATTTGCCGGTGAAGGCTTGTAGCTCCCGATGTCTTCGGCCGTGTAAACCGCGTCGAATTCCACACCCAACTTCCGGTTCGAAGCGGCGAAGCCCGCGCGGTCGACGTTTGAAAGGATGACCAGGCGGAAACGGGTCTGCAGGAATCGCAAGGCTTCAGCAGTATCCGGAAAGGCTGGCCAACTGCCGATCGACCGACTGAAATCATGGTCCAGGGAAAGCGTGGTCCGGAGGCCGGTTTCCGCCGCCCATGCGGCATGAACCTGCGCCAGGACTTCGGGGTATGACAGAGCCGGCTGGCTGGTTTCAATCCGGTTGGATTGCGCCGAAAACAGCGCAAGGGCCTCACCACGCCCCACCCCTTTACCACCGTTATGCATGATAAGGGGCTGGAGCGCGTCCCAGATGCCGGTTTCCCAGTCGATCAGCGTGCCGTAGCAATCGAAGCTCAGGACTTCGAAATCACCCGGGCGTTTGCGCATCGTTTCCTCCATCCTCACTGCTGGTATCCTGTCGGTGGCCGCCGGCCATTATAACGACGATTCAGCAAGCCCAGAGTTGCCACATGAAAATTACCCCCTTCGAAACGGAACACTTTTTCGCCCGCTACGAGTTCAGCACGCCCTACCAGTTGTGCAACTCCGATTGCGAATCGGTCACCATCGAAGAGTTGCTGCGAATGGCCGGTGACTCAGTCGAGGGACTGGGACACGAGCGCCTGGTCTATACCCAGTCACAGGGCAGCCCGGAATTGCGCCAGGCGATCGCGGAGACCTATGCGAACGTCCCCGCCGACCGGGTGGTGGTGCTCGGAACACCGGTGGAGGGCATCTACCTGGCCGCGCGCGCCCTGCTGGATCCGGGTGATGACGTCATTGTGGTGACGCCGGCCTACGACGCCCTGGTCAACCTGTTCGAACACGTCGTCGGCACCGCCCATGTCAGTAAATGGAAGTTCCGGGCCGACGGCAGCCGTTGGTCGCTGGACCTCGATGACCTGCGCGCCCTGATCACGGAGTCGACCAGGCTCATTGTAGTGAACTTCCCACACAACCCGACGGGCTACCTGCCTTCTCCGGAATGGCAAAGGGAATTGGCCGGGCTGGCCGCGGAGCATGGCCTGTGGTTGTTCTGCGACGAGATGTACTTCGGCCTGGTTCACTCCGGCACGCCAGCGATACCCTCGATGGCGGACGTGAGCGATCGCGCCGTGGTCCTTTCGGGTCTGTCCAAAACCTATGGATTACCGGGCCTGCGCTGCGGCTGGCTGATCGTTCCGGAACGGAATCTGCGCGAGGACCTGGTGAACTGGAAGTTCTACACGAGCATCTGCCCGCCGGTGCCGACCGAGTACCTGGCGCGTGCCGCATTACGGGTGGGCGAAAGGCTGAAGCAGCGCAACATCGATCGCATCGAACGGAACCTGGCCATCGCGGAAGCGTTTTTCGCGCGCTGGCCCGAGCTGTTCGAGTGGCGTCGCCCGCTGGCCGGGTCGACCGCCCTGGTCGGCTTTGACGTGCCATCGGTGGGCGCGCTCGCGGAGCGCCTGGCAACCGAGGAAGGGATTCTGATCCAATCCGCAGCGATGCTCGGCAGCGATGACCGGCACATGCGAATCGGCTTGGGGCGTGATGGCTTCGCCGAAGCCCTGCAACGGTTCGAAGACTGGTTGCGCCGAAACCCGGCGGCCTGCTGACCGCTCGGAACCCGCGGCGAGTTTGCCCGGCGGGCCTCAGCGCATCTCAGCCCTCGAGCATTCCGCTCAGCCGCCCCCGGATCAGCGCTTCCGCTTCCTCCATGATCGAGTCCAGCAGTTCCTTGCAGGTAGGGATGTCATGGATCAGGCCGGCCACCATGCCGCAACTCCAGGCACCCGCATCCATTTGTCCTTGCTGCAGGACTTTGCGGTTTTCGCTGCCGGCCACCAGGTGACGAATATCACTGATCTGCAATGCTTCGCCGGCTTCCTGCCGACGCCGTTCGATGTTCAAAATCTCTTCCACCGCCGCGTTGTTCAGGACGCGCTCGGTATTGCGGATCGGGCGCATGATCAACCTCGTGTCCAGCTCGGTGGCCGCCACCAGCGTGCGTTTCACGTTTTCGTGAACGGGCGCTTCCTGCGTGGCGATGAAGCGAGTGCCCATGTTCATGCCGTCAGCGCCGAGCGCCAGCGAAGCCACCAGGCTGCGCCCGTTCGCCATGCCACCGGATGAGACGAAAGGAATACTCAGCTCCTCGGCCGCCCGCGGCAGCAGAATCATGTTGGGAATGTCGTCTTCCCCAGGATGGCCACCGCACTCGAAGCCATCGACGCTGACGGCGTCACAGCCGATGGACTCGGCTTTCAGCGCGTGCCGCACCGAGGTGCATTTGTGAATGACCATCACGCCCGCTTCCTGCAAGCGCGGCAGGTGCTCCTGCGGATTGCGGCCGGCGGTTTCCACGATCCTCACACCGCCTGCAATGATCGCGTCGATGTACTCGGGATACGGCGGCGCGGTAAACGCCGGCAGGAAGGTCAGGTTCACGCCGAAGGGCTGGTCCGTCATCTCCCGGCAGCGCGCGATCTCCTTCGCCAGATCTTCCGGCGTGGGCTGGGTGAGCGCGGTGATGATGCCCAGCCCCCCTGCATTGGAAACCGCGGACGCGAGTTCGGCATAGCCCACGTAGTGCATGCCGCCCTGGATAATCGGATGCCGGATGTTGAACAGCTCGGTAATTCGGGTCTTCATGTAAACGTGGCTCCCGTCGTCAGTCGAATGGCTTGAAATTCGGCGCGCGTTTTTCAAAAAAAGCGTTAAAGGCTTCTTTCGCAGCGGCGGATTCGAGGCAGCCCGAAAACAGTTCGCCTTCGGCCAGCACACGCTCGGCCAGGGGTTCACGGGACCGCCGCAGCAAGCGCTTGGTGGCGCGCAGGGCATCCTGTGGCTTGGCGGCGAGCTGCCGCGCGGCCGCCAGCGCCTTGTCCATGAGTTGTTCCGGCTCGCAAAGCTCCGACACGATGCCGTATTCCAGGGCTTCCTGCGCCGTGAAGGGCTTGCCCAGCATCAGTAGTTCGGCGGCCTTGTGGTAACCGCAGGCCTCGACCAGCAACATCGAAGAACCGGCCTCCGGGACCAACCCCAGGTTGATGAACGGCAAGGAGAAGCGCGCGCGGTCGGTGGCAAAGACCCGATCGAAGTGCAGCAGCATGGTGGTGCCGATGCCCACCGCCACGCCGTCGACCGCTGCCACGATCGGGACATCGGTGCGAACCATGTTCACAATGAAGCGGTTGACGGGACTGTCCGGCCCGCTGGGCGTATTCTCCAGGAAATCATGGATGTCGTTACCGGCGGTGAAGACGCCATCCGTACCGGTGTAGAGCAGCACCTTGATCCCACGGTTACTCTCGGCCTGTTCAATGGCGTCCGCCATCACGGTGTACATATCGGCAGTCAGGGCGTTTTTCTTCTCCGCCCGGTTCAGGCGAATGATCAGAACACCGTTGTCCCGTTCGGTCAAAATAGCTGCGGTCATAGGGTCACTCGAGGGATTCTGTGGCTGAGGCTGAGATGGGTTAACAAACTATTGTACTATTTGCGGATCGAATGACGGAGCAGAAAAAAATGCGTGCATTGGTCAAACGCGAGGCGGGTAAGGGAATCTGGCTGGAAGACGTTCCGCGGCCCAAGGTCGGCATGAACGACGTGCTGATCAGGGTCCTGCGCACGGCCATCTGCGGCACCGACCTGCATATCTACCTGTGGGACGAGTGGGCAGCCCGGACCATCCCCGTGCCCATGGTGGTTGGTCACGAGTTTGTCGGCGAGATCGTCGAGGTCGGCGCCAACGTCAACGACTTCCACCCCGGTCAGATCGTCTCGGGCGAGGGCCACGTCGTTTGCGGCCGCTGCCGCAACTG
>JAPHSB010000472.1 GCA_026193295.1 Lysobacterales bacterium | reverse complement strand
TGGCCATCTTCGCGCCGAATGGAAATTCGTACCGGCGCCACGCACCGGGCAACTATGTGCCGGCCAGCCCGAGCTGGGGTATAAATCACCGCGGCGTGGCCATGCGGGTGCCGCTGTCCTCGCCCGCCAATACACGCTTCGAGCACCGCGTCGCCGGCGCCGACGCCAACCCCTACCTGGTGGTTGCTGCGATCCTGGCCGGCGTTCACCATGGCCTGACCGAGCGCTGTGAACCACAGCCGATGACCGCCCAGGGCGCTGAAATCGATTACCAGGTCACGGTGCCCATTCGCTGGCCGCAGGCCCTGGACGCGTTCGATGCCGCGACTGTATTGCCAAACTACCTGGGGGCGGACTACTGCGAGCTTTTCTCGCTGTGCCGGCGCGAGGAAGAGGGCAACTACAATGCCGAAATCCCGACCAAGGATTTTGAATGGTACCTGCGCGCGGTTTGAGCCCGCGACGCTGCAACAGGACGGAGGATCATCACCATGAACGAACCCGTGCCGGCCCGGTTCAGGGCCTACCGCGTACACAACGACGACCAGGGCTACCGGGGCCTGGTGGAAGAAGTCGGGCTGGACGACCTCGCCACGGGTGATGTGACCATCAAGGTCCGTTATTCCGGGATCAACTACAAGGATGCGCTGGCCGGCACCGGCAAGGGCAAGATCATGCGCTCCTACCCGATGGTCGGCGGAATCGACGTCGCCGGGACCGTGGTTTCGTCCGAATCAGAACGTTTTTCGCCTGGCGATGAAGTGCTGGTTACCGGCGCTGGATTGTCGGAGACACGCGACGGCGGCTATGCGGAGTACTTGCGCCTGGACAGCAATTGGGTTGTTCCGCTACCGAACGGCCTGAGTGCCCTCGACGCAATGACCATAGGCACGGCCGGCTTCACGGCTGCCCTGTCGTTGTATCGGATGGAGATCAACGGTCAGCGGCCTGAACAGGGACCGATCATCGTAACCGGGGCCACCGGCGGGGTCGGCAGCATCGCGATCGATATCCTCGCGCACGCGGGTTACGAAGTGCACGCCATTTCCGGCAAGGAGGAGCAGTTCGGTTGGCTGGCGGCACTGGGCGCCGAGGAGTGCATTTCGCGACATGAGCTGGAGTGGGGGCAGAGGCCGCTGGAAAGTGCGCGCTGGGCGGGTTGTATCGACAGCGTCGGCGGCGATACCCTCAGCGGCGTCTGCGCTTCGATCAAGCCCTGGGGCAACATCGCGGCCTGTGGGCTGGCCGGGGGTATCGGGCTGAAAACAACCGTGATGCCTTTCATTATCCGCGGCGTCTCCCTCATCGGTATCGATTCGCCGCAGTGCCCTTACCCGATCCGGGAGCAAATCTGGCCAAAACTCGCGAAAGAATGGAAGCCGCGCAACCTGGACATGATCCGCAACCGCGTCGTCGGGCTGGACGATCTGAATGATATTTTCGGTGGTATGCTGGAAGGCAATTCCCTGGGCAGAATTGTCGTGGAACTGTAACACCGGGCATTGTTCGGGAACCACGATTGCCGTGGTATCTGGTTTTGCCCGCAATAGAGGCTCTGTCCTCTGGAGGTGTCGGGTATCTCTTTCCAGGACATGCTCGAGACATCCCTGTTCGCTCGGTCAGCCGTTCCCGACGGCTGACGGTCCTGGAAAGAGATTCCCGACACCTCTGGTGAAGAACATGCCGGTTGCAGGCAAAATAGGTATCGATAACGGGTATATTCAGCGCAGAGACTCTCATTGAACCTCGTAGCCAACAGCAACACCGGTATTTTCTGCACGGAAGATTGCAGCGAGGCGTCGGTCGAGGCAGGCCTCGGCCGTGACTTCGGCAGCGCCCGCGACGCCCTGGCCGCCGGCTTTCGGCCCTGCAAGAAATGTACGCCTCTGAAGACCGGCCTGGCCGACCCGCCCTGGTTACTGGCCCTGATGAGCGAAGTGGAAGCCGACCCGGCCAGGCGCTGGCACGACCACGACCTGGAGGTCATGGGACTCGATCCCGCGGCAGTGCGCCGCTGGTTCATTGCCAACCACGGCCTGACATTTCATGCCTATACCCGCTTGCGTCGGCTCGGGCAGGCCCTGCAGCAGATCCAGCACGGCACGCCGGTTACCGAGGCGGCTGTCGCCCAGGGCTTCGACTCGGAAAGCGTTTTTCGGGACGCTTTTACCCAGGTGTTCGGCAATCCGCCATCGGCCGTTGACCGCGAATCGTCGATCTGGATAAACCGCGTGGCGACGCCCCTGGGATCCATGATCATGGGCGTGCACGACAGTGGCCTGTGCCTGCTGGAGTTCGCCGAGCGGCGCATGCTGGAGACCCAGCTGACCCGCTTGCGCCAGCGCATGGGGCGCGTGTTTCTGCCGGGCGATCATCCGCTGATGCAGCAGGTCAAAAAACAGCTCGATGCCTACTTCGAGGGCAGCCTGCGTAACTTCTCGATCCCGCTGCAGGCCCCCGGCACCGCGTTCCAGGAGGCCGTGTGGGATGCGCTGCGCCAGATCCCCTATGGCGCGATGCGCAGCTACGCCGACGTCGCCGCCACCATCGATCACCCGGATGCCGTCCGGGCCGTCGGGCGCGCCAATGGCGACAACCGCATCGCCATCATCATCCCCTGTCACCGGGTGGTCGCCTCCGACGGTGAATTGACGGGTTACGGCGGTGGCCTCTGGCGCAAGGAGTTCCTGTTGGCCATGGAGCAGGCACAGGCGTTTCATCTCACCTGAACGATTGTCGGAAGCGCCGTCTGCTCAGCGGGCTGATATAATTACGTCGACGCACCCCCCAGAGAGAAACCCCATGAACCACTCGCTTTTGTTCATACGCCTGCCAATGATCTTGCTGGCCGGAATTGCCCTCCTCGCATGTTCCCCCGACACTCCGGAGGCATCGGCCGAAAAACCGGCGGCGGTATCTGGTGCGGAACCAGCCGAGGAAACAACCAAACCCTTCGAAGTCCCCGAGGCGATTGTTGTCGTCGGCCTGGATGGGCTCATGGACCACCTGAAACAAGAGGGTTGGTGGGGCGAAGAGAGTCGAGACGAACAACTGACTGTGCCGCACCTGATGATCACGCGCATCCATCCTGCCTGGCGCGTCGCTGCGCCCAATTTGCCCGTGCCGCAAAAGAAAGAAATCTTTTACCGCCTGATGCTGCCGCTGGTCATGCACGCCAATGCAATGGTATTGGACCGGCGTGCAAAGCTGATGCGGGCGCGGGACGATCTCGCGGCGGGCAAGCAGCTCTCCGCGGAGGAGCTGGATGATCTCAAGCGTGCCGTCGTGTTGCTTCGCGTCATGCCGGAAGAGGATGCCGCAGCCCTGACCGCGGCGAGCCCCGGGTTGACCGGCATCGTCGATGACCTCCTCTATCGGCTGGATGTGATTCCGGCCGGGCTGGCGCTGGGACAAGCGGCCTACGAGAGCGGTTACGGAACATCCCGCTTCGCGACCGAGGGCAATTCGCTGTTCGGCCAATGGACTTATGGCGGCGACGGCATCGCCCCGGAACAAAAGCGCAAGGAGAAGGGCGACTACGGCATTGCGGCCTTCGACTGGCCATTCGACAGCGTGCGCGGATACTTCCTCAACCTGATGTCACACCCTGCCTACGAGGACCTTCGCCGCCTGCGCGCCGAGATGCGCGCGGCCGGGGAGCCTCTGAGCTCGCTCAGGCTTGCCGATGGCCTGGTTCGCTACTCTGAGCGTGGCCAGGAGTATGTCGACAGCCTGAAGGGCATGATCCGCGTCAATGGGCTCGAAATCGCCGACGACGCCGTGTTCCGCGACGAGCCGATGCGCTTCCTTCTCTCCGAGGGAACCCCGGAGGAGGCGGCTGCGCTGGAGCAGCAGATCGCCGAAGCGCGCGCGACCGGTGAGCTGGCCGAAATTTACGCCCGCATGCGGCTCGAGTAGGGGCCATGGGAAATCGCCTGTCGAAAATCTACACCCGTACGGGTGACAAGGGCACGACCGGCCTCGGTGACGGTTCGCGCGTGGACAAGGACAGCCTGCGGGTCGAGGCCTACGGGACAGTCGATGAACTGAACTGCGCAGTCGGCCTGGTGCTGAGCACGGAGCTGCCCGACGAGATTCGCAGCTGCCTGACGCGCGTGCAGCACGAGCTGTTCGACCTCGGCGGAGAACTGTGCATGCCGGGCACCACGCTGATACCCGACCGCTACGTCGAAGGTCTCGAGCAATCCCTGGACGCATTCAACGAGGATCTGCCGCCCCTGAAGGATTTCATTCTTCCCGGCGGCTCCGAAGCGGCCTCGCGCTGCCACCTGGCCCGTACCATCGCGCGTCGCGCCGAGCGCCGGGTCATCAGCCTGGCCCACAACGAGACGGTCAACGAAGCAACCATTCGTTACCTCAACCGCTTGTCCGACCTGCTGTTTGTCATTGCCCGGGTGCTGGCCCGCGCAGACGGCGGCGCCGAGGTGATCTGGATTCACGGCGACCAGCGCCTGTCATGAAGCAGGGGAACAGAGATGCCGGCGCCATCGCAGCGCTGATGATCCGCATGCAGGAGTATCGCTTGCCGAGAGCGCAGCGCCTGCTGGAAAAGGTCAATCGCGGAGAGACGATTGCCGACGGCGACCTGGACTTTCTCAAACGTGTCTACAGCGACAGCGCAGACCTTCGGCCCTTGGTCAAGCGCAACCCGGAGTACATGAAACTCGTTGCCGGCATGATAGACCTCTATGCGGAAATTACTGCCAAGGCTCTCGAGAATGAAAAAGCCGGGCGAGGCGCAAGCTGAAACCGGGGCTCGAGCATCCACCCGGCTGACAAGCCGGCCGAGCATTCATGGCAGAAGTGAGCTGGGTCCACAGCTCGCAGGGGTCTGCGGATGATGGGACAGTATGTGGTAGCGGCTTGAGCCACGATCTGGGGGGCTGTCGAGCAGGAGGGAGCAGTGGGGTGCGTCCAAGACACGCGCGCGACAGCATTCCACGAGTGCGGTTTCGCCGCAGGCGAAGAAGCGCTCGTGGAATGCTGTCGCGCGTGTGTCCTGAAAGGAACATCCCGATGCCGACCGGTTCAGCGCGATGACAGGCTAATCGCGGCTCAAGCCGCTCCTACGTGTTGCTGGGGAAGGTGTAGCGGGCTTGCTCGCGCACGCCGCCGGCGGGCCAGCGCTGGGTGATGGTCTTGCGCCGGGTGTAAAAGCGCACCGAGTCCGGGCCGTAGGCGTACAGGTCGCCGAACAATGACCGCTTCCAGCCGCCGAAGCTGTGGTAGGCCACGGGCACCGGCAGCGGCACGTTGACCCCGACCATGCCCACCTTGATGTTGTCGGTGAAATAGCGGGCGGCCTCACCGTCACGGGTGAAGATGCAGGTGCCGTTGCCATACTCGTGGCCATCGATCAGGTCCATGGCCTCCTGCATGCTGTTGGCGCGCACCACGCACAGCACGGGCCCGAAAATCTCGTCGTTGTAGATCTTCATGTCCGGCGTCACGCGGTCGAACAGGGTGCCGCCCAGGAAGAAACCGTCTTCGTGGCCGTCGACCCGCAATCCACGCCCGTCGACGACCAGCTCCGCGCCTTCTTCCACGCCCAGGTCGATGTAGCCACGCACCTTGTCGCGGTGGGGGGCTGTTACCAGTGGACCCATGTTGTTGCTATTGTCACAACCATTGCCCACCTTGAGCCCGGCCAGTTCTTGCTTCAGCCTGGCGACCAGGGCGTCGCCCGTTTCCTCGCCCACGGCCACCGCGACCGAGATCGCCATGCAGCGCTCGCCGCAGGATCCATAGGCGGCGCCCATCAGGGCCGACACCGCGTTGTCCAGGTCGGCGTCGGGCATGACGATCGCGTGGTTCTTGGCGCCTCCCAGCGCCTGCACCCGCTTGCCATGGGCCGTACCCGTGCTGTAGATGTACTCCGCCACCGGCGTCGAGCCGACAAAAGAAATGGCTTGTACGCGCGGATCCGTCAGCAAGGTATCCACGGCTTCCTTGTCGCCGTTGACCACGTTGAACACGCCGTCCGGCAAGCCTGCCTCCCGGAACAGCTCGGCGATCCGCAGCGGCGCCGAGGGGTCGCGTTCGGACGGTTTCAGCACGAAGGTGTTGCCGCAGACGATGGCCATCGGGTACATCCACATCGGCACCATCGCCGGGAAGTTGAAGGGCGTGATGCCGGCCACCACGCCCAGCGGCTGAAACTCGCTCCAGCTGTCGATGGCCGGGCCGACGTTCTTGCTGTGCTCGCCCTTGAGGAACTCCGGGGCGCCGCAGGCATACTCGACCACCTCGATGCCGCGCTGCAACTCGCCCAGGGCATCATGCAGTACCTTGCCGTGCTCCTCGGTGACGAGCGCGACGATTTCGTCGGCATGCTGCTCCAGCAGTTCCTTGAAGCGGAACATGATGCGGGCGCGCTTCGCGGGCGGCGTGTCGCGCCAGGCCGGGAACGCGGCCTCTGCCGCAGCGATGGCCGTTTCGACGGTCGCCCGGCTCGCCAACGCGACCTGGCGCACGACCCGGCCGGTGGCGGGATTGAACACATCCTGCGCGCGGCCACTGTCCGCGACGTGCTTGCCGTCGATGAAATGCGCGACGCGATGGTCGCTCTGCACGGTCTTTAAAGCTTCGGTACTCATAGTGAAAGTCTCTCAGTCGATGCTGTCCAGCAGCTTACGGACCTTTTCGAAGGTCATGGTGATATCTTCCGGACGCGAATTCAGGAAGGGCGAGAACTGCAGCAGATCGGCGCTGTGACGCACGACGATGTCCTCGTCCCAGAAGCAGCGCTTGTGGATCTCCATGCCACGCATGCCCGGAGCGCCCTCGCGGGGCTGCAAATCAATGCCACCCATCAGGCCCAGGTTGCGCACATCGGTCACCTTGGGGTGGTCTGCCAGTGAATGGATCGCGTCCTCGAAATGCCCTTCGAGTTGCTGCACTTGCTCAAAAATCCCCTCCTCCGCGTAGATCGAAAGCGCCGCGAGGCCGGCAGCGCAGGCGACCGGGTGACCCGAATAGGTATAGCCGTGAAACAGTTCGATGATCTGCTCCGGCCCGTTCATCAGGGCGTCGTAGATCTTTTGCTGCACCAGCACGGCCCCCATCGGGATAACACCGTTGGTCAGGCCCTTGGCCGTCGTGATCAGGTCGGGCGTCACGCCGAAGCGATGAGCAGCGAACGGTGCACCCAGCCGACCAAAGGCCGTAATGACCTCGTCAAAGATAAGCAGGATGCCGTGCTTGTCGCAAATCTCGCGCAAGCGTTCCAGGTAACCGACCGGCGGCGGCAGAATACCCGAAGAACCGGGCACGGGCTCGACGATCACGGCGGCGATGTTGGAAGCGTCGTGCAGGGCGGCCAGGCGCTCGAGGTCTTCCGCCAGGTGCACGCCCCATTGCGGCTGGCCCCGGGTGAATCGGTTGTGCTCGAGATCGTGCGTATGGCGAAGATGATCCACGGCCGGCAGCAGCGAAGCACCGAACGCCTTGCGATTGGCGAACATGCCGCCCACCGACATGCCGCCGAAATTGACTCCGTGATAGCCGCGCTCGCGGCCGATGAAGCGCGTGCGGTGCCCTTCGCCTCGCGCCCGATGATAGGCCAGCGCGATCTTCAGCGCAGAATCGACGGACTCGGAACCGGAATTGGTGAAGAACACCTTATCCATCCCCTCGGGCGCCATGGAC
>JAPHSB010000489.1 GCA_026193295.1 Lysobacterales bacterium | reverse complement strand
CGCTCGCTTGACGTAGCGGTGCTACGCCTGCTCTTGATCAGGGCAGGTGGGGGCGGGCGAGGTAGTCGTGGGACTGCATTTCGGTCAGGCGGCTGGCGGTGCGTTCGAACTCGAAGGCCAGCCTGTGTCCGACATATAGTTCGGTGACCGGGACTTCGGCCGACATCAGCAGTTTCACATTGCGGTCGTAGAATTCATCCACCAAAGTAATAAAGCGCCGGGCTGCGTTGCCATCTTCGTCGGTGAGTTGCGGCGTGTTGCTGACAACCACCGTGTTGAATGCACGCGCGATTTCGATGTAGTCGATCGCGCCTCGCGGTTTTTCGCAGAGCTCATCGAAATCGAACCAGATGACACCGTCACCACGCCGGCGCGCATGAAACATGCGGCCATTGATGTCCAGGTCGTGGTTCAGCTCACATTCAGCAGCCATGCGGTCAAAGGCAGAGGTCATGACCCGTTCGGCCGACTCGTCCAGCGGATGATGAAAAATCTCGGACTGCTCCAGGATACGCAGGCGGAAATCGGTGTCGCCGGCAAGCTGGAGCACCCGCGTCCGCCGTTTGATCAGCTCGATAGCGGGCAGGAACTTGGCTCTCTGCAGCCCGTTGCGGTAGAGGTCGTCCGGCGGGGAGTTGGATGTGGTGACCAGGGTCATGCCGCGCGCGAATAGACTGTCCAGCAGGCCGGACAGCAGCATGGCGTCGGCAATGTCAGTGACGAAGAACTCGTCCAGGCAGAGCACGTCGGCGCGTGACGCCCAGCCCGCGGCGACCCGGGGCAGCGGATCCTGGATGCGACCGAGGTCGCGCAGGTCGCGGTGAATCCGCTGCATGAACCGATGAAAGTGCATGCGCTGCTTGCGCTCCCCGGGCAGGCTGTCAAAAAACAGATCCATCAGCCAGGTCTTGCCGCGCCCGACATTGCCCCAGAGGTACAGCCCCCTGGTCTCGGCCGGCCGCCTGCCGCGCAGGCGATGCATCAGCGAAGCTCGCTGCCTCGCCCGCAGCTCGTGCCAGAGCTCGTCGAGCGCCTGGATTGCAGTCAGCTGGTCCGGGTCGTGGTTGAACGCGCCGTTGTCGATGAGCTGCCGATAGCGGGCCAGCGGAGAGTGAGGCACGGAAATGATTCTGCGGCAGACCCTAGCCTGCGGGGGAGTCGGGTAACTGGTCGCGCACGCCGTTCTTGAGCAGGCCTCGAAGATCCATGATGCGGCGGTGGAACAAGTGGTCTGCGCCTTTCATAACCAAGAGATCAGGGGGCGGGTCGAGCGTATCGACCCAGCTGAGAACCGCTTCGATGCTCACCAGTTCGTCTTCATCGCCCTGTACCACCAGCCAGGGGCATTCCGGGTGATGCAGGCCCTCGAAAGGGTAGCGGCCGACCGGCGGCGCGATCGTGATGAGCTGGCCCACGTCCAGGTTGAGGGCGGCCCGCGTCGCGATGTAGGCGCCGAATGAAAAGCCGCCCAACCAGAGGGCGTCGTGCGGCCGCGTGCGCCGCACCCATTCCGCTACCGCGAATAGATCGTCGGTTTCGCCGTATCCGTCGTCGAACTCCCCCTCGCTCTGCCCGACGCCCCGGAAGTTGAAGCGGACCGTGTTCAGGCCAAGCTCCCGCATGGAGCGCTCCAGGATGGTCACCACCTTGTTGTGCATGGTTCCAGCATGCTGAGGGTGCGGGTGGCAGATGATGATAGTGGCGGGGCGTGCATCTTCGGCTTCCGGCACGTCCACGGCGCACTCGATCAGGCCGGCTGGGCCACGCAGCAGGAATTCGCCGCGTTCGGCGGGGAACTCGCCGGGTTGCTCGACTGTTCGGGCTTCGGTCATGGAAAATTCCCTTGCTGCTCGCCACACCTGCCGCTGCCGGCGGGTCGTCCCAGGGTGTCTGCATGATACCGCAGGTTACCGCTGGCGGGCCAGAAACCTGCGAGTGTCCTGCCACACACTATATCGCGCTTTCAGAGTCCCGCATGCGCGCCAGGGCAAGGCGCAGTCCGCAGGGAATGGCGCGCCCTTTCCAAGGACTGCGATGTCGCATTGGTGCGTATGCGGGACTCCCTCCGGGCAAGGCGATAAGCCACCATCTGCTTTGTTGCGCTCGTTTGAATTAGCACGGCTAGTCCTGCACTCGCACGCCTCACAGCTGGCCGCTTCTCGCCTTGCTGAATGCGCGATATAGTGTGTGACAGGACACTAGGCTGAACCCATGAACTTCCTTGCTCATCTGGTGCTTGCCGGGCAGGACGAGGATCTCCGCCTGGGCGCACTGCTCGGTGATTTTGTTCGTGGCAAGGCCGAGTTGGCGGCGTTCAGGCCACCCGTGCAGACCGGTATCATGCTGCACCGCCGCATCGATGTTTACACGGACTCGCTGCCCGAGATCGTGGCGTTGAGGGAATGGTTTCCGCCCGGCTTCAGGCGTTACAGCGGGATCATCATCGATCTGGCGATCGATCACGAACTCGCCCTGGACTGGGAGCACCGTGGGCTGCAGTCGCTCGAGGCCTTTGATGCCGGTGTACGCGAGATGCTGGCGAGGCGCGACAACGAAGTGCCCCCGAAGCTCCACCGCTTCATGGCTTACGCAGACCGGCGGGGCCTGTTCGCAGCGTACCGTGAAAAGTCCGAAATCCTCCACAGCCTGCGCGGCGTGGGGCACCGCCTGTCGCGACCCAATCCCCTCCACCGGGTCGACGAAATCTGGGATCCGTTCGAGGCGCGGGTGCGCCTCTGTTTTGCCTCCGTTTTCGATCAGGTTCAGTCGGACGTGGCCGACTGGCTGAGCTCCAGGTCGACGACCACCGGGTCATGATCCGACATGCGCAGCCACGGCCGCGGCAATGACATGTTGCGGGGCCAGTCGGCGTTGATGTGCCAGATGGTGGCTTGCCGGGCCCGGGCGCGCAGGCTCGTGCTGGCCAGCGCGTAGTCCAGGGTCCCCCGCTGGCCAAAGTAGACGAAGCTGTGTTGCGGCAGACCCGAGAGTTCCTCGACCAGCTCGATGTACCCGCCATTACGGTAAGCGCGGATCGGATCTTCACGGCGCCAGGCGTTCATGTCGCCCAGGACCAGCAATTGCCGGTCCGTGGATTTTTCGGCCAGCCGGTCGAGCCAGGGGAGCAGGGCGCTCACCGCTTCAACGCGTGCGCGGTTCCAGCAACCTTGTCCGTCGCCCTGGTCCGCGTTCGGTCCGTCATCGGGGCAGCGCCCCTTCGACTTCAGGTGATTGACCGCCACCAGGAACGAGCTACCCGTCGAACGCTCCCGGAAGAGTTGCGCGACCGGGACCCTGCTCAGGCCATCGAACGCCGGCCCCCGCAGCAGTTCGGCCGGCCCCGCCGGTTCGAGCACCTTGCTGCGGTAGAACAGGCCGACAGTGATAACGTCCCCGCCGATCCGCCCGACGGCGGGATCGACAACGGCCCAGTCGGAAAACCCCGTGCCATTCAACAGATCGAGCAATGACTGGGCCGCGCTGTCGGGGCCAAAGCCGTCGTTTTCCAATTCCTGGACAGCCAGCAAATGAGGCTGGAGGCGTGCGATGGCGGCCGCGGTGCGTTCCTGTTGGGCCCGGAAGTCGGCAAGGTTCTGTGCGCCCCGGGCAGTCGGAAAACCACTTCCACGACCGTCGCCGTTGAAGTAATTCAGCAGATTCATGCTGACGATGCGCAGGCTGTCATCGGCCGGCGGGTCGATGGGTTCGCTGTCGGAGGCGGCGGCGCGCGGGGTGGATTCGAGCAGCAAGCGCTGCTCCTTGCCGTCGCGGCCCAGCACGCCCTGCACATGGCTGACGCTCGCGCCAACGGGCAGGGCCGGAAAGTCCGGTCCGGGCAGGACGGCCCCGATGGCGCGTTCAAGGTTCTCCTGTGTCAACGCGGCCGCGGCATTGCCGGGCGCCGCGTCTTCGGTGGGCACCCTGAGTGGCGCGTCGGAACTCAGGGTCCACTCACCGCGAAACATTTCATAGTGGTCGGTGAAAAAAAGCGGCGCATCGAAGGTCAACCGCATGCCTTCCAAGGCTTCGCGCTGGCGAGAGTCGAGCGGCAATGCGACGTGCGTGAGGGGGAGGTCGGCGTCATCGGCGCAGACGCCGTACTCAGCGATTTCGACCAGCGAGGTCAACGTGTCTCGCCCGGCTCCCAGTTCCGCGACACGTCCTCTTACCGCGACTTCCTGGCCGCTGCTTACCGTTCGGGAGAGTGCTTCATCAGCGACGAACAAGGCGCGTGATGCGTTGTCGGCGGCGGCCTGTTCCTCGAGGTAGAAGCCCTTGCCCGGCTCCGCGTGGGTGACAAAGCCCCGGACGGACACCATCGTCTCCGCAAGTGGGCTGCCGAAACCCCCGCCCTGGACTGCGGTGATGGCCGTATGATCGCTGCGGCACAGCGAAGCTGCGTCAGTGGTCGGTTCGATGGGTCCGCTGCACGCCGCCAGGATCAGCATCAGCGTCGGCAAGAGCTTCGGCCCGGGCTGGGCAACCACGGGTGGCAGCCTTACCGGGCCCGACATGGCCAGTGCTCGCGGCCGCCGCTATGGCAGCATGAACTCGACGGCTGCCTGGATCTGCGCGTCCGTCAAGGCCGGGTTGCCGCCGCGGGGCGGCATCGCGTTGATACCGTTGATCGCGTGGGAGACAAGCGTTTCAAGGCCTTGTTCCTGCAGCCGCACCGCCATTTGGTCGGAACCGGCAATTGGGGCGCCCGCCACGCCCGCCTCATGGCAAGCCTTGCAGAGCCCATTGTAAACAGCGCTGCCGTCCACAACGACGTCGCCGGCCGGGGCCGTTTCGGCGCCTGCCGCCTGCACCTCGGCCAGTGCGGCCGCGCCTTCCTCGCCTGAACGGACTGCGGCTACCGGCGCAATGCGCTGTTCCGCCAGAATCGCCTGGCTCGGGTTGGCGTCCGCGTTCGGCTCGGGCTGCATGTGCCGGGCGAGGAAAATGAGGCTCACCGTCAGTAACATGAAGCCCACGATGACTCCACTGAACTGGCGCAGGAATGCGCGGTCTTCTTGTTGGTCCATTGCAACCTCTGGAATGTCTTTTGTTCTGGATTCCCAGCCGGCGGACGATTGGGACAAGCCCGATAGTATAGCCTCTGCATTGCGCCACCGGAAGCACTCCCGCGCTTACTTCGGCTGCGAAAAACCGCTACACTACGCGACGCAAATCAACCAAGCGCCCGTAGCTCAGCTGGATAGAGTACTGCCCTCCGAAGGCAGGGGTCGTGAGTTCGAATCTCGCCGGGCGCGCCAATTCCCAAAAAGAAGCCACCCACTGGGTGGCTTCTTTTTGGGTGCTATCCTGGTGATGGTTGAGACCAGACCCTTGCACCACCCCGGTGCACCACCCCGGTGCAAGCACCCCCTTGCGACCAGCCGGCTCAGCGACCGTTTATAAATCCCGCGTAAAAACAGCTGCTTGCATTCACCGGCTTCATGGCACGAAACCTGCATCTTCAGGGGTGTTCCCTCAGCATCCACCATGGAGGACCCCATGAAACTGGTTACAGCAATTATCAAGCCGTTCAAGCTCGACGATGTTCGACAGGCGCTGCATGAAGTCGGCATCGCGGGCATAACGGTCACCGAGGTCAAGGGCTTCGGGCGCCAGAAAGGCCACACCGAGTTGTACCGCGGCGCCGAGTACAACGTTGATTTTCTACCCAAGCTCAAGATCGAGACCGCGGTGACCTCCGAGATGGCCGAGCAGGTCGTCGAGGCCATTCAGCGAGGGGCAGCCACTGGCAAGATCGGCGACGGCAAAATCTTCGTGAGCGCACTCGAAGAAGTCATCCGCATTCGGACCGGGGAAACCGGCGCGCAGGCCATTTGAGCACGGAGAGATCACAATGAAGACACTCAAGAAAGCAACTTT
>JAPHSB010000165.1 GCA_026193295.1 Lysobacterales bacterium | reverse complement strand
TGCGCGTCCGAGATCAGCTGCGGGTAGGCGGCGGGCAGTTGGCGCAACAGGTCCTGGCCCTTGGTCAGGTATGAGGGGAACTGCTGAACCAGCTGTGTCAGCTGGCGGGAAACCAGCGGAATCAGGCCGAACATCAGGAATATCAGCACGGTGATGAACAGCAGGAACACCACGACGACTGCAACCATCCGGGGCAGCCCGATGCGCTGCAGCCACCTGACGATCGCTTCCAGCAGGTAGGCGATCACGATACTGGCGAACATCGGCGCCAGCCAGGCGCCGAGGCCGATAATGATCGCAAAACCAATGACCAGGAACAGGCCGAGGATCACCACCTGGGGATCAGAAAACGAGCGTCTGAACCAGTCTCTCAGCAATTCCATTTGGGGCCTGCTAGCGTTACCCGCGTCGTGGCGGCCGCCGCCGGGGTGACGAGAAGTGCCTGGATCCCGGCGCCCGGTCGCAGGTCGATCAGAAACTCAAAGACCACATGGCCTCGAGTTCCACCTGCTGACCAAGTTCGTCCGTGGTGACACCCAGAACACTGCCGCCGAAAGCATACTCGGACGGTGCGTAGGCCGCGTTGAAATCAAGCCGGCTGCGATCGCCGGTGCGACGGGAATAGCCCACCACCATCGCGCTCTTGGCCAGGTCGCCATCGAGGGCGCGGCTCAGCACCTGGGATGACGGCAACGGCTGGGTGCGTGTGCTCAGGTCGATATGCCATTGCTGATCCTTGCCGTCGCTCCAGGTGTAACCCACGCTGAATACGGTGAGGTCCTGCCAGTTGAACGACGGGCTGGTCGAATCGCCCATCAGCGACAGGAACCGGTTCGGCAGGTTGCGGCTGGCGAAGGCGTTGACGTCGCTATACAGGACGCGCTCCACGGCCACGTTCAGCCAGGATCGTTCGTTGGCCTGGAAGGCCAGTCCCAACCGCGCGCGGGCTGGGATGTCGAGATCGGCCGCCTGCGAATACACGCCACGATAGGCCGCGAACTCTTCCATGTCGATGCGGGACTGGAAGCCGGCATCCAGCTCGATGCCGTTGACGACTTCCTGCCGCAAGGCAAGCCGCACACCAGTGCCGTAACCGGATTCCTGGAACGGCGTGTAGCCGGAATCGACCGTTTCGTAGAGGCTGCGCGAGAACATGGCGCCCTGCTCCGGCGTACTGGCCGCGAACAGGCCCAGGTTAGCCGCGCTGTAGCGCTGATAGGCAACCACGGCAGAAACGCCCAGTATGCCGCTGTCATTGAATTCGTGTTCGACTCCCGGCGCGAAATAGGAGCGTTCGAAACTGGAGCCCTGGTAGAGCGAATCCGGGTCCGCGGCAGGCCAGTTGAGTTCAGCCGAAGACTGCCATTCGAAATTCAGATTGATCCAGGTTTGCGGGGTCTGCTCGAGAGCGGCTGCAAAATCGGGCAACAGAAGAAGTTCACTGCCGCTGATCCAGGACACCCGAACCGCCGGGGCGTCTGCGGGCAGCATGTAATCCGGGGTCAGCTCCTGCGCGAGGTACTCCTGCCAGGGACCCAATTCAAAGCCAATCACGTAGAAAGACGTCAGCCCGGCCCCGCCCGTGGCGAAGCCGGCGACAGGCAAGCCGAACCCCTGGGCACCGGCCCATCCCGGCATTAATCCCATCACGGCGATCACGGTACTGGCGATTCGCAGTCGCAATGTAGCTCCCGTTGCCCTCAAAAGACGCAAAGATTCACGGTGAAATATGGCAGGAATACAACACCTTGTCAATGTGAACCACCCCTTTACTTGAGCCGCCCCTTGGCGTTCCGGGTGACCCACTGCAAGTGCCTGTTTTCAAAGTACGCCCGGCCCCGGGCGCCGATGCCGGATCGAGCTCTCCAACCAGCCGCCAAACTTCGCCTTTCGCTCACGGCGTTGCTGGCACGCAACAAATGACAATCAGCCGTTGCGGATGCGGTCAAAGATCGCATCCGCGAAGCCGTCGGTGGTGCCGCCGCCCAGGTCCGGCGTCGTCCCAGGATAGTTCAGACGCAGCTTACGGGGCGGGGCAAACCTGCGTAGCGGCAGGCCTGCGTGCCCGGCCCGTCAGGAAAAAGGCGGTAGAGGTATCGGCTGTTGCCCTTGTCCTGACCTAACCGCTCACGGACCAGTCGAAGCAGGGCGCGCATGGGCGGTTCGATTTCGAACTGCTCGAAGTACTCCCTGAACAGGTACAGCACAAGCCAATGGTCTTCCGTCAGCTCGATGCCGTCGGCGGCCGCCATGGCCGAGGCAACCGCCGGCGACCAGCGTTGCCAGTCCATCAGGTAGCCTTTCCCGTCGATGGGCAGCCGCGCACCGTCCGGCAGCTGCAGGACGCCCGTACTCATGTCCAGGTCAGGCAATGGCGGTGTGCCGCCAGCAGCTTGCAGAAGCCGGCGTCATCCAGGATATCGACGTTCGACCGCCGCGCCGCATCGAACAAGCCGTGGGCCTGGAGATCGGCGGCCGAAAAATGCAGGGAGCCCGCCGAATCGTCGAAGGAACCGGCCACCAGGCGCGGCAAATGCAGCACGCCTGCGTCGACAAACATGATGTCATCCGCAGGGTCGGCCTGGGACAGGCACTGCGCCACTGCGTCCGAACCGGCGCCGGCCACCAGGTGCAGGCAACTCAAGGCCTCGAGCGGGGCGGGTTTTGGCTGCCCGGGTTTCTGCACGTCTCAAACCACCAGGACATGACGGCATTGCCGCCATCCGGCCCGCAGGGCTTCGGCGCTGAGGCCCTGCACGGGCAGCAGCAGTCGAACGGCGGAGCGGTCACAGTACTCGAGCCACTCCCGTTCGGCGTAGACGACCGCCTCGGCAAGCTCGGGCAGAGCCGCCCAGGCGCGGTAGCCCGCGGGCAGCAGCGCCGCCTTGCTGTCCCGCTCATCCACCAGCTGCAACAGGGCCGGGCCAAGGAAGTACACTTCGAGGCTGAAGTCCATCGCGGCGGCGGCCAGGACAAAGTCGAGGTCGGTTCGGGCGGCGCGGAGGTGCCAGGAATGGCCGCGCACGACCAGTCCAAGGCGAGCGGCAGGCATGGAGCCCATCAGAAAGTCACCACGCGGTCACATGTGCGCATCAGGTCGAGGACTTCCGCCAGGCCGGCTTCGCGGAACCCTTCCGCGGGAGCATGCTCCAGCCTGCGCTGCGCCGCGGCAGAACACAGCAACAAGGGCACGGCCTGCTGGCCATGCAGTTCCAGCCAGGCATCCCGCAGCACCGGGGTCCCGCTGTCGGTGACCCGGCCCGCCAGCGCCTGATACACACCCTCGTCACGAAAATAGACCGCGGCAATTTCGAAACCGCAAGCCAGCATGGCCCGCACCAGCCGCAGGGCCGTGACCGCGAGGCTCCCGCCCCAGGGGCTTGCATTGACGATGACGAGGATCTTCACGTTACACTGTCCGGGCGCGCGTGAAAGAACCGCGCACCGCAATTGTTGTCGAAGTGGCAACGGAAAAGTCTCGGGGAAAGCATGTCCAGGGTCAAGCACACAAATCGTCTCATGACGCCCGCTTCCCTGCTGGTCGCGCTGCTGACGGCAGGTATCAGCATGGTGAGCGTCGCCCAGACCGAGCGGCTCAGCCTTCCGGACATGGGCGCATCGGCCGATACGATCCTGTCCCGCAAGGAAGAGGAGGAATACGCCAAGGCCCTGGTGCGCCAGATGCGCGCCTACGAGGTGCTGGTCGAGGACCCGCTGATCAGCGATTTCTTCAGGGACATGGGATTCCGCCTGGCATCGAACAGTGACCGGCCCGACAAGCCCTTTACCTTCGTGGTGCTCAACCAGCCCGTCGTCAACGCCTTTGCGGCGCCCGGCGGGGTGGTGTCGCTATACACCGGATTGATCCTCGCCGCCGACGATCAGAACGAGGTGGCCGGCGTGCTCGCCCACGAAATCGCCCACATTACCCAGCTGCACCTTTACCGGGCGTTCGAAAACCAGAAGGCCATGACCATCCCCATCGCCTTGGCCATGCTGGGCCTGGTGCTGGCCGGTGGCGGGAGCGGCGAAGCCATCCAGGGCGCCCTGCTCGGAGGCCAGGCGGCCGCCGAGCAGGCACGAATCTTTTACACCCGCCAGAACGAATACGAGGCGGACCGTATCGGCATTTCGACGTTGTCACGGGCGGGCTACGACCCGGCCGGCATGGGCGAGTTCTTCGAAAAGATGGGCCGCATAACCCGTGCCATGGGCGAAGGCCCCCCGGAATACCTGCGCACCCACCCGGTCTCGGTCAGCCGCATCGCGGAGGCGGACAACCGGGCGGCCACCATGCCCAAGCCGCCGCCTGATGACGGTAAGCCCTTTTACCTTATCCAGGCCCGCTTGCGCGCGCTGACGGAAAAAACGCCCGACACCGCGCTGCAGTGGTTCGACAATCGCATGGACCGGGCGGATATCAGCCCGGCCGAGAGCGACGCCCTGTTTTACGGCCGCGCTATCGTGCTGCAAAAGAAGGGTGACTATGTTGAGGCGCGCAAACTGCTGCAAAACCTGCTCGACCGCGAGCAACGCGTCATTTATGAACTCCAGCTTGCAGACCTCGATCTCGAATCCGGGCACGACGCGGCCGCGATCGACCGGCTCGCCGGGCTGTACGACGCCTTCCCCGGCAATCACGCAATCTCGATGCAGTACGCCCAGGCGCTGCTCAAGAGCCAGGACAAGGAGCAGGCGCAAACCGCCGCGGTGGTGCTGCGTCAGCAATTGCTCCGCCAGGCGCAAGACCCCACGCTGTACGAGCTCTATGCGCGTTCGGCCAACATAGCCGGTGACAGCGTGCGCGCCAGGGAGGCAATCGCCGAGACGTATTACCTGCGCGGCGGCATCCACGAAGCCGCGATGCAGCTGCAGGAGCTGGCTGCGCGCGACGACCTCGACTACTACCAGCGCGCCCGCATCACCGCCCGAATCAACGAATTGCGACTGGAACTCGCCAAGATGGGCAAGGAAACTCCATAGCCTGCATCAATTCAGTAGCCTGAAATAATTCTGTCACATGCGTCCTTATAATGGGGTATCCATGATGGATACAGTGAGGAACCTCTGATCAATTACACGCGACACGCGTTTCTGACGAGAAAGCCGGAGATCGTGCGCTTCGTGCCGAGAGACAGTAGCACCGCTACGACCGAGGCGGGAAGTGCGCGAGATGTGGCTTTCTCGACGAAACCCGGATGGGACGGGCCTTTGCGGGCGCTCCGCCCCATTTCAGCTCACTCATTGGGAATAACCCAACCACGTTCGCCAATACTGGACCAGAGCACCCGCAAAGACTCCGTCGCGCCCGCGTATAATTGTTCAGAGGTTCCTTAAGCCAGTGAACACACGACAACCCCGGGTTCTGGTAGTAGACGACGATGCTGCCATTCGCGACATGATCCAGTTTGCCCTCGAGCGAGCGAAGATGAGTGTCCAGACCGCCGCGGACGCCCACGAGGCTTTGCTGCGCATCAGCGAAAGCCGTCCCGATCTCATCCTGATGGACTGGATGATGCCCGGGGTCAGCGGTGTCGAACTCACGCGCCGCCTGCGCAAGGACTCGTATACCGAGGATATTCCCATCATCATGCTGACCGCCAAGGTCACCGAGGACGACAAGGTGACCGGCCTCGAAGCGGGCACGGACGACTACGTCATCAAACCCTTCTCGCCACGCGAGTTGCTGGCGCGCATCCGCGCCGTTCTGCGGCGCAGCAACCCGGCCAATGACCAGGGATTCCTGGCCATCGGCGAGCTCACGCTGGACACGGCGTCGCGCAGGGTGCTGCACGGTGGCGAAGAAATCAGCATGGGGCCCACCGAGTACCGCCTGTTGGAATTTTTCATGAGCCACCAGGGCCGCGCCTACAATCGCTCACAGATCCTGGACCACGTCTGGGGCGCCAACGCGTACCTCGAGGAACGCACCGTGGACGTCCATATCAGGCGTTTGCGCAAAGCGCTCGAGCCATCCGGAACCAGCCATTATTTGCAAACCGTGCGTGGACATGGCTATCGTTTCCTCGCGGAAGGCTGAACGCCCCCGCCATGAACTGAGGAACGCCGGCAAGCAGGCCCGCTGATCCGGCAGCGCTGATCGGGAATCCAGGCCATGGCCGCTCGAAGTTGGAAGTTCCACGCAGGCAGACTGCTCCTCATGGTGCCTGGAATCCTGCTGGTCGGCTGGCTGGCCGGCTACCCCCTGGAAGTCCTGGCCATGAGCCTGCTGGCATACCTGGCCTGGCACCTGGCGAACCTCTGGCGGCTTTACCGGTGGCTGCAGATGCCTGGTTCCGAAGTGCCGGAAAGTTACGGCATCTGGTCCGATGTGTACGAACGAATCGCCAGCCTTGAAAAGGACAACCAGAAACAGAAAGACCAGTACCGGGGCATGCTCGCCGAGTTCCGGCAACTCACGGATGCCTTTCCGGACGCCACCCTGGTCATGGACGCGCAGCGCAACATCACCTGGTTCAACCAGGCCGCGCAGGCTTTGCTCGGATTACGCAGCCCGCAGGATCTGGGCAAGCCGGTGACCAACCTGCTACGCGGGCCGGATTTTGCCAACTGGCTAGCCGTGCAGGGGCAGGTCAAGAGCCCGCTGGAAATGCCGTCACCGCGCGACGACAACGTCTGGTTGACCATCAGTGCCTTCGCTTTCCAAAAGGACCAAAGGCTGATCATTTTGCGCGACAACACCGAGGTGCATAACGTGGAACGAATCCGCCGGGATTTCGTGGCCAACATTTCACACGAACTGCGTACCCCGTTGACCGTGCTGCAGGGATATCTGGAAATGCTGCAGGACAACGAGTCGCCCGAAGTCAGTGACTCCGTCGCCCGCATGCTGTCCCAAACGGCCCAGATGCAGATGTTGCTGTACGATCTGCTGGAACTCTCGCGACTGCAGAGCGACGAAATCCGAGGCGAGGAAGAGGTTATCGACGTACCTGGCATGCTGATGCAGCTCCAAGAGCAGGCGGACGAACTCAGCCGCGGCCGGCATCAGTTGGTTTTCGAGGTCGACTCGGGTCCCTGGCTGTCGGGGGTGGCGACCGATCTCGAAAGCGCATTCGGCAACCTGCTTTCGAACGCAATCAAGTACACACCCGACGGCGGCACGATCAAGGTCAGCTGGCGGGAGGCCGGACCCGGCCCCCAGCTTGTCGTGGAGGACACGGGCATCGGAATCCCGAAGCGCGACATTCCCAGGCTGACCGAACGCTTTTATCGCGTCGGCTCCGACCGTGCCCGCCAGACCGGCGGCACCGGCCTGGGCCTGTCCATCGTCAAGCATGTGCTCAATGCGCACCAGGCCACATTAACGATTGAGAGCGAAATCGGCGAAGGAAGCCGCTTCACATGCACGTTCCCGCCGGAACGGCGGTTGGACGAGTCCGCATAGCCTTCGGCACGAAGACCGCCTGTAACGAAACCGTCACATGGCGGCCCTAACATATTCTCCGTCCGGCCTCCGTGCCATGGCAGGTGCCCACCCTTGTTTCGGGAGTATTTCGCATGAACCCTTTTGTCCAACGGATCTTGATTGTTAGCCTGTTCGCCCTCCTACCCGGCGCCCTGCTGGCGCAGGCAGAGGTCGATCCCGCCCTGCCCGACTATCAGAAAACCAGCGGTGTGTCGGGCAACCTGTCCAGCGTCGGCTCGGATACGCTGGCCAACCTCATGACGCTGTGGGCCGAGGAGTTCAAGCGCGTCTATCCCAACGTCAACGTGCAGATCCAGGCCGCCGGCTCTTCGACCGCACCACCGGCGCTGACCGAAGGGACTTCCAACCTGGGCCCGATGAGCCGCCTGATGAAGGACAACGAAATACAGGCTTTCGAGCAGCGCAACGGTTATAAACCAACAGCGATCGCGGTAGCCATTGACGCCCTGGCGATTTTCGTCCACAAGGACAATCCGATTGAAGGCCTGAACCTGCAGCAAACGGACGCCATTTTTTCCTCCACTCGCACCTGCGGCGGCGCGAAAGACATCGTCAACTGGGGGCAGCTGGGGCTGCCGGGCGCCTGGGCGTCACGCGGCATCCAGCTGTATGGCCGTAACTCAGTGTCCGGCACCTACGGTTACTTCAAGCAACACGCACTGTGCAAGGGCGATTTCAAGAACACGGTGAACGAGCAGCCGGGTTCTGCTTCGGTGGTCCAGTCGGTGAGTTCGTCCCTGAACGGGATCGGCTACTCGGGCATCGGCTACACGACCTCTTCGGTGCGGGCGGT
>JAPHSB010000461.1 GCA_026193295.1 Lysobacterales bacterium | reverse complement strand
TCCAGGGCCAGGGCGTGCGCAGCGATCAGCAGGTCGTTCGGCCCGATAGGCGATCCGCGCTGTTCAAGATGCCAGCGCAGTTTCGCGTAGTGGCGGTCTGCCAGCTCGTCCAGCGGCAGGATGTCCAGGGCGGAAAGAATGATCCCGAGCTGGCGGGTGAGGCGCGCGGAACCGAGCTTCTCCGCGCCGAAGCGCAGCTCGGATGCGACCACGATGCTGGTGCAAATGCTGCTCTCCCCCTCGTGTGCAATCCAGTCCGCAATTTTGCCTTGCGGGCGACGCACCAGGTCCGACAGGATGTTGGTGTCCAACAAAAAACGCGGCTGCATGGCTAAAGCGGCACGTCATCCAACGGCGGCAAAGTTTCATCGACGTCCGGAAACGATTCCTCGAGCGGCCGCAGGCTCGCCAGCAGGGCCAACAAACCCTCCGCTCGCACTGGCTCCACGATCAGGCGATCGCCGTCCCGGCTGATGATGGCCTCATCGCAAGCAAGCTCGAACTCCCTGGGTATACGCAGCGCCTGGTTGCGGCCGTTGCGAAACAGGCGCACGTGCCGCTCAGCTGGAAATTCATGACCTTTCAATCGTTTTGGCATATGTCAAAGCATATGCCAGTTTTCATAGTGAATCAATCGGCATTCCCGTTTCCAGGCAGTCGGATTAAGCCCCCGAATTTGTAGAGAAAATGGCTTACTTCGACAATTTATTTTGTTAATATGAGCTAAATGACAAATTAACCTGTCGAATATGGGCATGCCGATGAGCGACCAATCCACCTACACCCTCGAAGATCTGGCCAGCGCCTTCAGCCTGACCTCCCGTACCGCGCGGCACTATGTTGAGAATGTGCTGCCGCCGCAGCACAAGACCGGCCGCGGTCGGCGCGCCCACTACGGCCAAAACACCTGGAATTGCTTCGCGTTTATTCGCAGGGCGCGCGAGGAGAAGCTCACGATGGCGCAGATCTCGAATCTGCTGCGTACCCTTGGCCAGGCGCAGATCGACCGGGTGGTACGCGGCCTCGAAGACCTGGCCATCGTGCCCACCGCGCCAGAGCTGCCCGAGGTGTACTCCTCACCGTGTATGGCGGGCGACTTTCCCGAAACTCCGGCAGCGCCGGTGCCGCGCTGGCAACTGCTCTACCTCGACGAAGACCTGCAAATCACCCACCGAGGCCAGGCCAGCCGACGGCAGCGCGAACAGGTACGCATGGCGGCCGCGTACATCAGGCGGATCCTTGCGAGCGACGCATGAGAGTCCGGAGATTGCGTATGCTATGGACTGGTCGCCCTGTCCATAAGGAGCTGCTCGTGTTGCTACGCCTCTGGAGCGTTGTTTTCTGTCTCATCGGAACCCAAGCCCTGGCCGACATGGCCGAACCTCCACAGCAGTTCGCCGGAATCGGAGATCTACAGCTGGTTTCCGGCGAGGTCCTGCAGGACTGCCGTATCGGCTACCGGATCGCCGGCACACTGAACGCGGACAAATCCAACGTGATCGTATTTCCGACCTGGTTCGGCGGCAGCAGCGGCGACGTGCTGAAATGGGCGAAAATCGGTCCCGGCCGGCTGGCCGACACCGATCGCTACTACGTCATCGCCATCGACTCGCTGGGCAACGGCGTGTCGACTTCGCCTTCCAACAGCAAAGGACAGCCTGCCGGTGATTTTCCCGCCATCACCATCAACGACATAGTGAACGCGGCGCACGCGCTGCTGACCCGGCACCTCGGATTCGGGCATGTGCACGCGGTAATGGGCATCTCCATGGGCGGCATGCAGACATTCCAGTGGACCTGGCAATTCCCCGGATACATGGACAAGGCTGTCCCGATCGACGGCTCACCCCGCCCGACCTCCTACGACCTCCTGCAATGGCAGACGCACGAAGCGGCTATCGAAATCATGCGGGAGGCCGGTGTGAGCAATGCCAGGATCATGGACTTCCTCGCCTCGCTCAACCTGCTCACGCTGTGGACGCCGGACTATTTCGTCGAAAATGTAACCCCGGAAGCCTTGCCTCAGTTCCGGTCGGAATCGTCGGACGGCTACGCGCAAATGGACGCCGACGACTACCTGGCGCAACTGCGGGCGATGCTCGCTCTTGACGTGTTTGCAGACGGCGAAGCCGCAGGCCGGCCGTATGCCGAGAGCATACAGGCCGACGTCCTCGTGGTCGGCGTGCCGAGCGACCACATGGTCAACCCGGCACCGGGCAAGGCATT
This sequence comes from Lysobacterales bacterium, assembly GCA_026193295.1. Taxonomy (GTDB): domain Bacteria; phylum Pseudomonadota; class Gammaproteobacteria; order Xanthomonadales; family SZUA-36; genus CALKKN01. The sequence goes on along the minus strand of JAPHSB010000461.1, from coordinate 2,155 downwards.
GGCCAATGCCGTCGGCGCCCGCTACGCAGAGATCGACAGCAATTGCGGCCACATCGGCACCGGCTGTGAAGAGTGGACGGTGACCGCGCTGGTGAACGCCTTCCTGGACTGAGCCCTTTCGCGCCGCAGGTGTGATTTCGCCCCGGGTATTGATTCCGACCCTCTCATTTCTGTTAGAGTAACGCGCGGCAGCTATTTGCCGCGGGGGATTGGAGCGCTTCGAATTCCGATCTTTCCTTTGAGAGCAGAAATAATCTGTCCGCTAAAAACCAATTGACTTGATACTTGGAAAGCGGCCGACCACGGCCCGCTATAAGGAGAAATAGAATGACGAAATCCATGAATAAGATCGTTCTCGCACTGGTCTTCGGCGCCGCCTCGATGATGGCCACGAGCGCATTCGCCGAGAAATGGCCGCTGGCCAGCGGCGATTACTGGAGTGTCACCGGCATCAAGGTTCACGATGGCGGAGACTACAAGTACGCGCAGTGGTTGGCGACCGAGTGGAAGAAAAATACGGAATTCGCCAAGTCCAAGGGCTGGATCAAGGATTACAAGATTCTGTCGAACGAGTACGCACGCGCCAGTGAGCCGGATCTCTACCTGATCAGGATCCATGAAAGCGTCGTTTCGGCAGCGGAAGGCGAAAAGCGTTCCGACGAATACCAGGAGTGGAACAAGAAGTCCATGGAAGCTCTCGTGAGCGAGAGCGGCAACCGGGCCGAGTTCCGTGAGGTCATGAGCTCGTCACTCCTGCAGGAACTCAACTTCCGCGATTAGTAGTTGATCTTCCCACCGCCAACTCCCCACCTGCCTTGAGCAGCGAAAGGGGCGGCGGTGCGGGCGGCCGGGGGAGCATCTCTCCCGGCCGTTCTATTCTGCGGCGCCCGTTTAGCGCCTGGACTCTTTCCTGGCCTTCTTGGCCGCCTTCTTTTCCTTCGGCGTCAGGGCCGGCTTCTTCTTGGCTTCCTTGTTGCTGTGCTGCTCTTTGTTGCTCATGGTTTGGGCTCCTTTGCAGGTTCAATCCTGCACCCAGAACGGGTGTCACCCAGAGTACAATCTCGGGCAGCGGGCTGGCAATACGCGAGATGCCGAAGGTAGACTGAATCTCGTCCCTTGCTCATCGCCGAATCCGGATGGGCCCGAAAGCCCGTCTGCCACTAAAGGAGTCACCCTGACCATGTCCAAATGTCACGCTCACCCAAAAACCCGGCCGATGAGGCGCAGATCCTGGCTATTGGCCTGCGCGCTGCTTCTGCTGGGCAGCACCAGCGCGCAGGCGGCCGCCACGGTGGAAGAATGCCGCGCCACCCTGGCCAAGTTCAGGGAGTTGGGTAACGTGCCCGAACTGCTGGCCCAATCCTATGGCTACGCGGTGCTGCCAACCATCGGCAAGGGCGGTATCGGCGTCGGCGCCGCCGGCGGCACCGGTTGCGTTTTCGCCGGCGGCAAACACACCGGCAAAATATCCATGGGGCAGGTGACGATCGGCTGGCAACTGGGCGGACAGGCCTACAGCCAACTCATCCTGTTCAAGAACGCCGACACCTACAATGATTTCACCCGGGGCCAGTTCGAATTCGGCGCGGACGCCACGGCGGTGGCGTTGACCTATGGCGCCCAGGCGGGTGCTTCGACCAAGGGCGCCTCGGCCAGCGCCGGCGATACCAAGGGCGTGGCCGCCTGGAAGCGCGGCATGGCCGTCTTTACGCTGACCAAGGGCGGGCTGATGTACGAGGCCTCGATCGGCGGGCAGAAATTCAACTTCACGCCGCTCTAGTGTCCTGTCCAGCAGGGAATCGGATACGTGCAAACCAGGATCCGTTACCTCCTGCCCGGCGCAGAGAAGCCCATCTACATCGCCTCACGGGGCGGCGCCGACGCGGCGCTGAACATCGGCGCCGAGTTCGAGGAGCGGCAGGTGCCGCATTCGACCGCCTTGCACTCACTACGGAAGAAGACCGGCGAGTGCTACCTGGTCGGCCCGCTGGCTCGTGTGGGGTTGAGTCACGACCGACTCTCGCCCACCGCTCGCCAACTAGCAGACGAAGTGGGCATCGCATGGCCCAGCACGAATCCGTTCCACAGCATCGTGGCCCGTGGGTTGGAGCTGGTACACGTGTTTGAGGAAGCGTTGGAGATTTTGCGAGACCCG
>JAPHSB010000428.1 GCA_026193295.1 Lysobacterales bacterium | reverse complement strand
TTTCCTCGCGCTTGGGGAAGGGTGCAAGGCCCTGCCGTTGCTTGATCGTCGTGATGCTGCCGGCGCGCTCGCACAGGATCTTGTGTGGATACGCTTGGTGGCCGACATCCCAGACCAGGCGGTCATGCGGCGTGTCGTAGAGATAGTGGAGCGCCACGGTCAACTCGACACAGCCGAGTCCGGCGCCGAAATGGCCACCGCTGGTCGCGACCGAGGCAATCAGGTAGCGGCGCAATTCGTCGGCAACCTGGGGCAGCATCTCTTCATCGAGTTTGCGCAAGTCCGCCGGCGAAGCGATCGAGCCGAGTATGGGGTAGAGCTCCGTATTCATCTGTACCATTCTAGCCGTGAAGCAGACTGGAAGCTATCGGTCGCGACTGACCACGTACCCGGCCAACCAGGCCAGCGTGCGGGTGTCACCGGGCACATGATCGAGGCTGCTAAGGGCCTGGTCGCGCAATTCCTGGGCCTGTCTTCGGGATTCTTCCAGCCCGAGCACCGATACGAAGGTCGGCTTGGCGAGTGCGGCGTCTGCCAGGGTGTTTTTCCCGGTCAGTTCGCTGTTGCCCGCAACGTCCAGGATGTCGTCGTGAATCTGGAAAGCCAGGCCGATGCTGTCGCCGAAATGGGCCAGGTGAGACACCGTTTGCCGGTCGGTCCCGGCCAGCAGACAGGGCGCCGTGACGGACGCGCGGATCAGCGCGCCGGTTTTAAGGCGATGCATCTCCTTCAGGCCGGATTCGTCGAGCTGCCGGCCCACGGCGTTCAGATCGAGCGCCTGGCCGCCGGCCATGCCGGCTGAGCCACAGGCCCGCGCAATCTCCTTGATGACGGCCAGGCCGTTGCCAGACGGAGGTACGCCATGGGCGAGAACCTCGAAGGCCAGCGCTTGCAAGGCGTCGCCCGCCAGTATGGCGGTCGCCTCGTCGAAAGCGCGGTGGCAGGTCGGCCGGCCGCGCCGCAGGTTGTCGTCATCCATCGCCGGCAGATCGTCATGAATCAGCGAGTAGGCATGAATGCACTCGACCGCGGCGGCAATCGGATCGAGCTGTTCACCCAGCAATCCCAGGGTTTGGCCGGTCGCGTAAACCAGTACCGGGCGAATGCGCTTGCCGCCACTCAGCGCAGAGTAACGCATGGCCTGGTGGAGAATGGCCGGATCCTGGTTCTCCGGCGGCAGCTGACGATCCAGGACAGCTTCGAATCGTACCTGCCAGGCCTCTATTTCGGCGGCATGATCAGTCACCGGAATCAAAGGGAGCCGCTGATGCAGCATCCGCCGGGTCGAGCAATTGCTCGACGGTTTGCTGGGCTTGCTCGAGAACGCCCTGGCAATGTCGCGTCAATTCGACGCCCCGCTTGAACTGTTGCAGCGACTGATCAAGGCTCAGATCTCCGGACTCGAGCTGTTCGACGAGCGATTCGAGCTCTGCGAGGGCTTTTTCGAAATCAGGCAATTCCTGGGTTTTTTCGTTCATGGCCTTGAATCTCAGTCGGACGAAGGAAACTAACCCAGCCGCGGGCGGCGGTCAACCGCCTACCGCTGGCAATCTGATTGCAGGCGCGCCAATACGGGGTCGGCAGGCTCCCAGCGATATTCCAGGTCGCTCTCCAGCAGCCACTCCTGCAGGCGATGACCAATGATCCAGTCGCCCAGCGCGACGGGTTCGCCGTCCCATTCCAGCACTGGAATGCCAGATCTGAGCCATGGGGGGATGGAAGCAACCTGGAAAAAGTGCTTGAGCTTCTGGCTCGAACCGTGAGGGCGAGGCCGGATGCGGTCACCCGGCTGTCGAGCCCTGACCTGCCAGCCCCCGGGAATGTCCGTCGGTTCGCCGCGCAGAACCAGCAATCCCGACTCGGGACCCAGTTCGACTTGCATGCCGTGCCGCCAGGGCGTCCGAGGACAGGCCATGAACGGCCTGCTGCGGTGCAGCCACAAATCCAGCTGGTAGTGCTTGATCATCCAGCCTTCCCACTGGACTTCGGCGCGGCTTTCGGCGCTGGCCTGAGATAGTTGCTTGAGAAACTCCCTGAGGCGTTGTTCCGGCAGCACGGGGACTTCGTGCCGTCGCAGCCACTGGCGAAGGATCAGCGTCTGCATCTCCGGGTCAAGCTCAAGCAGTTTGTGCAGAGGCATTTTGAGCCGATCCCGGATCAATTCGCCAGACTGGCTCTCGATAAACATGGCCATGGCGCCAGCCGTGATGCGGGCGTTGCGCGCCGTGCGTGAAAGCCGCTGCACCAGGCCGGGCCAGCGCTGCTCAAGCATGGGAAACAGCTGCTGCCGCAGGTAGTTGCGGTCAATCCTGGTGTCCACATTGGACGGGTCGGTCAGCCAGCCGATATTGCGTTTCAGGAGATACGCCTCGAGATCGTTGCGGTGCATTTCCAACAGGGGCCGTGCCACCCAGCCATGCTCGAGGTTGCGCAGTACCGGGATCCCCGCCAACCCCTCCACGCCACTGCCGCGCATCAGATTCAGAAACAGTGTTTCGGCCAGGTCCTCGGCATGATGAGCCGTGAGGTACATTTCCTCGCGGCCGAGCACGGCGGCCACGGCACGGTAACGGCTATTGCGGGCAGCTTCCTCGGTGCTCGATCTCGCGGAACGGTCAATTTCGAGCATCTCAGCCCGGTAGGGCAGGTCTCGCTCGGAGCAGAACGACTGACAGTGCTCCTGCCAGGCATCGGCTTCGGCCTGCAGGCCGTGGTTAAAGTGCACCACTTCGATCGGCGCCGGCAGCCGACCCCGGCATTCGTGCATGGCATGCAAGAGGGCAGTCGAGTCAGCGCCGCCGCTGAATCCGACCCAGTACTTTCGGGGCGTTGGCAGGCGGCCCAGGCTGGTGAGCAGCCGCTCGCTGCTGAAATGGGCTACGGAAGGGCTCACCGCAAACCGTGAATCAGTCCTGGAACACGCCGTAAGACAGCAGCCTCTGGTAGCGCTGCTCCAGCAGCTGGTCCGTGGTCAGCGCGCTGAGTTCGTCCAGCTGCTTTTCAATGCAGTCGGCAATGCGCAGAGCAACTTCATCGGGTTCCTTGTGGGCTCCGCCGAGCGGCTCGCTAATCACTTCGTCCACCAGGCCGAGTCTTTTCAGGCTATCGGAAGTGATGCCGAGCGCAGTCGCCGCTTCCTCGGCGTTCGCTGCGTCTTTCCAGAGGATCGAGGCACAGCCCTCTGGCGAGATGACGGAGTACGTGCTGTACTCCAGCATGTTGATGCGATCACCCACGCCAATGGCAAGGGCGCCGCCGGAGCCGCCCTCGCCGATGACGGTACAAACAATGGGTACCGGCAATTGCGACAGCACCATGAGGTTGCGGGCGATCGCCTCGGACTGGCCCCGTTCCTCGGCGCCTACGCCGGGATAGGCGCCGGGCGTGTCGATAAACGTGATCAGCGGCAGGTGAAACCGCGCCGCCATGTTCATCAGGCGCAACGCCTTGCGGTACCCCTCGGGGCGCGGCATGCCGAAATTGCGAAAGATCTTGGCCTTGGTGTCCCGGCCTTTTTGCTGGCCGATGAAGACCAGCGCACGACCCCGAAACCGGGCCAGGCCGCCGACGATGGCATGATCATCCGCAAAAGCCCGGTCGCCATGCAATTCGTGGAATTCATCGAAAAGTTTCTCGACGTAGTCCAGCGTATAGGGGCGCAGCGGGTGGCGGCTGAGCTGTGAAATTTGCCACGGCGTCAGGTTCTTGAAGATGCTTTTTATTTCCTGGCGCATCTTGGCCTGCAACCGCTGGATTTCTTCATCCAGGTTGATGGCATTATCCGAGCCCACGTTCCTGAGCTCGTCTATCTTCGCCTGCAACTCGGCGATCGGCTGCTCGAAATCGAGGTAGTTGGGGTTCATTGCTTCACTCAGTCAGGCAAGGCTGCATTATAGCGTGAAGAGATCCTGCTTGATCAGCTGAACGGTTTGCTGGACTCTGAGGGCTCAGGGGTAACTGCGGTACGCGCTTCCCGTGGCACAGCCGACAGGCGCCAATTGTTTTCTGCCCAGCGCCACAGGCTGTCGAGGTCGAGGCCGCTTGGGCAGCACTGGCCGAGAAAACGCAAGGCGGCTTCCAGGGCCCGGGCCGGCTCCCCGGACGCGATGGGATCAGAGCCGAGGCGCTTACTGAGTTTCTGGCCGTCGGTGCCGCGGACCACGGGATAGTGCGCGTAAGTCGGCACCGGCAGGGCGAGGCACCGATGCAGGTAAATCTGGCGTGCCGTCGACGTCAGCAGGTCAGCGCCCCGCACCACCTGCGTAACCTGCTGGTAGGCGTCGTCGACCACCACGGCAAGCTGGTAGGCCGGGAGGTCATCGGCGCGCCAAAGCACGAAGTCGCCTACTGTCTGTTCGAGGTTTTCCTCGACTTCACCCTGGACCTGGTCCGTGAAGGAAACGGCTTGCGCCGGTACGCGAAGGCGCACCGTGCGTGCGCGTTTGCCGCGAGGCAGTCCGTGGCGGCAGGTGCCTGGATAGACACCGGAGCGAGGCAGGTCGGCGCGGCTGCAGCCGCACTGGAACGCCAGTCCCCGATCGATCAGATCCCCCAGGGCTGCCCGGTACGCCGCGTAACGCGTACTCTGGAACAACACCGGGAGGTCGGGGCGCATGCCGAACCGCTGCAGATCCCGCAGGATCCGCCGGGCGCTGCCCGCTACTTCGCGAGGTGGATCGATGTCCTCGATGCGCACCAGCCAGTGCCCGCCACAGGACCTGGCCTGCAAGAAACTGGCGACCGCGGCGAGCAACGATCCAAAGTGCAGATCACCCGTGGGGGAGGGTGCGAAGCGACCGGTTGCTGACGGCCGGGAAGACTGACGGCGCATGGGGAAAGTGTAGGGTATGACTGCGCGGCGTCAATACCTCGCAG
>JAPHSB010000277.1 GCA_026193295.1 Lysobacterales bacterium | reverse complement strand
GGACAAGTTCGAGATGGCGCGCATGCTAGGCGCCACCGATTTCGTCAACCCGAAGAAGTACGATCGTCCTGTTCAGGACGTTATCGTTGATCTGCTCGACGGCGGCGCGGACTACTCCTTCGAGTGCGTCGGCAACGTCAACCTGATGCGCTCGGCGCTGGAGTGCTGCCACAAGGGCTGGGGCGAGTCGGTCATCATCGGCGTCGCCGGCGCCGGCCAGGAAATCAGCACGCGGCCGTTCCAGCTGGTCACCGGCCGGGTCTGGCGCGGCACGGCTTTTGGCGGAGTCCGTGGGCGCAGCGAGCTGCCCGGTTACGTCGACAAGTACATGGAAGGCGTGATCAATATCGACGACATGGTCACCCACACCATGGGCCTCGACGAGATCAACACGGCGTTCGACCTGATGCATGAAGGCAAGAGCATCCGCTCGGTCGTCATCTATTGAGCGCCGGCGAAATGGAACTGGTTTCGCGCACCGCCACTTTCGGCGGCGAGATCCGGCGGCTGAAGCACCGCTCGGAAGCATGTGACTGCGACATGACCTTCGGCGTTTTCCTGCCGCCGCAGGCGCAGCGGGGACCGGTTCCGGCCTTGCTGTGGCTGTCCGGCCTGACCTGCACCGACGAGAACTTCATGATCAAGGCCGGGGCCCAGCGGGTGGCGGCCGAACTGGGCCTGGCAATCGTCTGCCCGGACACCAGCCCACGCGGCACGGACTTCCCCGGTGAGCATGACGACTACGATTTCGGCTCCGGCGCCGGTTTCTACGTCAACGCAACGCAGGCGCCGTGGTCAGCCAACTACCGCATGTACGACTACGTCACGCGGGAACTGCCGGCGTTGGTCGAAGCCGAGTTGCCGGTCAACGGCAAGTGGGGTATCAGCGGCCACTCGATGGGCGGTCACGGCGCGCTGATCTGCTGCCTGAAGAACCCCGGCAAGTACCTGTCGGTCACCGCCTTTGCGCCGATCTGCAATCCGTCCAACGGCGGCTGGGGCCAAAAAGCATTTATCAACTACCTCGGCGAGGACCGCAACGACTGGGCCGAGTACGATGCCGCGGTACTGATCGGCAGCGCAGAGGAAAAACTGCCATTGCTGATCGACCAGGGCACCGATGACGAGTGGCTCAGCGACCAGTTGAAGCCGGGTTCGCTCGAACAGGCAGCCATCGCCAGCCATTATCCGCTGACCCTGCGCATGCAGGAAGGCTATGACCACGGCTACTACTTCGTGGCCACCTTCATCGAGGATCACCTGCGTCACCATGCCCGAGCGCTGTCGTAGGATCGAATTCATTCGGGAATCTCCTTTCGATAAGGCTTCACCGTCCCGAGTGAATTCGGTCCTACAGTGTGACCGGCGTTACGAACCTGGCCGGCTTCACGGCCAGCACCGCGCAATCGATCTGGCTCAGAATCAATTCCGCCGTGTTACCCATGAAGTACCCCGGAATGCCCGTTCGGGCGACCGTACCCATGACCACCAGGTCGGCTTTCACGCTGCGCACCAGCGCCGGGATGATCTTGCGGGCGGCACCTTTGATCAGGTGTTCAACCGGTTTGGGGTAATCCGGAAATCTCCGTTCCGCGTCATCACTGCGCTCATGCAGAAACTTCCGCATGCTGGCCCCGCAAATTTGCTTCACTTCCTCGACGTAGGCATCCACCTGTGCCGTTCCCATGCGCATGAGTCCGCTGCGCATGGCGCTCTCTCCCATGGCCTCCCACGCATAAACCACGTGGAATTCAGCGTTTTCAGTATGCGCCAGTGACCTGGCCAGCTCGAAAATATGATGGTTGAGGGCACCCCGGGCTTCCATCTCTTCCTGCGGGTAGGTGGAGCCAAGGTCCACCGCCGCCATGATGCGCCTGTATCTTTTCGGGCTGGATGGTTTGATGAGCCAGATCGGGCACGGGCACTTGCGCAGCAAATGCATGTCCTCGCTGCCCAACAATCGATCCAGCCAGTCCGGGTTCTCTGCAACCTTGATCAGCAGGTCATTCCGGGACCGCAGAACCTCTCTGATGACCTCGACAAACTGAACGCCCACAAGGATCCTCGCCTCAAAATCCATGCGGGTACGGTAGGGAGCAACCAGGTGCTCCAATGACTGCTGGCAGGATTCCAGCATGACGGACTGCAACTGGCTGGAAATGGGCCCACCATCTGGCATTCCCATACCCAACGAGATGCGCTCCATGATGCCGACTATCGTGAGCCGGGCCTGGTTACGCTCCGCCAGGGAGACTGCCCGCTCAATGGCGTCCCGGTCCTGCGACGTCACGGTCAGTACACAGAGAATGTTCTTGAACCTTCTCATCCAAACCCCCGCCTTGCGCAAGAGCCAGCAACCTGTTCAATATATAGGATAATCAGCTCTGCACACCAAAAACTCACACTATCTATGACCATCAGCCGCTTCGCACCCGCCATTTTGATTTGTCTGGGCTGGTTGGCCTCCGCCCAGGCGCAACACTTCTCGTTGCCGCCCGGCAGCGGCGACCTGTTCGGACAGGAGGAATACCTGGTCGGTACCAACGTCGACACGCTGGCGGACGTGGCGCGCCAATTCGGCGTGGGCCACCAGGAAATCCGCCTCGCCAACCCCGACGTCGATTTCTGGCTGCTGCCCGCCGACGCGCGCGTCCTGCTGCCCAAGCGGCATATCCTGCCACATGCGCGGCGTGAAGGCATCGTGCTCAATGTGCCGGAAATGCGCCTCTACTACTTCCCCCGGGCCTGCAAGGATGACGAGGCCTGCTCGGTGGTGACCTACCCGGTCAGCATCGGGCAGATGGACTGGCTGACGCCACTGGGGACCACGCGCGTGACCGCCAAGGTGCCAAACCCCACCTGGACACCACCCGAATCGATACGCAGGGAGGCGGAGGCCGATGGCAAGACACTCCCCGCGGTCGTGCCGCCAGGACCCGACAACCCCCTGGGCGCCTACGCGCTCTACCTGGACCTGCCGGGTTACCGCATTCACGGGACCAACCGGCCCTACGGCGTTGGCATGCGCGTGACGCACGGCTGCGTGCGCATGTATCCGGAGGACATCGAATCACTGTTTGAACAGGTCAGCGTCGGCACCAAAGTGCAGATCGTCGATCAGCCGATCAAGCTGGGCTGGTCCGGCCCGACCCTCTACATGGAAGTGCACCCGCCGCTCGAAGAGGACATCGAGGGCATCGCGATGCTGAAGGACACGGCGCTGCGCCGGTTGGAAGAAATGGAAGCCGAGCGGCCGTTCATTCTCAACGGACGGGAATTCCTGCGCGCCCTCGACGAGCAGCGCGGAATACCGGTGGCGATCTCGCGCGGAAATCTCGGGCAATAAATTCGTTACCAGAGCCGTCAGGCGACGGCTCCGGGAGTTCGTTGCAACAAGACCAGGATCAAACGGCTGAGATGATCAGCCTTTCTGCATGGACTTCTTGAACATGTTGTCGATCTTGGCTTCCGTGGCCTCGCTGGCCGCCTTTGCGTCCATCGCCGCCTTCTCGGCGCGTTCCGCCGCGGCCCGCGCGGCCGCCGCTTCCTTCATGGCCGCATCGGCGGTCTGCTGAGCGCTGTTGGCGGCACTGGAAGCCTGCTGAACGTCGGCGCGCAACTTCTCGACTTCCTTGGTGGTCGCGCAGCCACCCAGCATCAGTGCGGCGACAAGGCTCACGCTGACCAGTAATCCCAATTTTGCTTTTTTCACTTCATTTTCCTCCTGCTCGGGGCGATTTGGCGGGGTCAGGGGCAACGGTACGAAGAGACAACCATCACTTAACCAAACGTATCCTAGCCCGAATGGGCCCGCGATTTCATGTCGAAGGTCAATAAACCGGCATCAGCGAACCTCGACACGGGTACCGAGTCGAAGCCACTGCGCCAGTTCGTCGATTTCCTGGTTGGTCACGGCGATGCAGCCATCCGTCCAGTCGTAATCCTCGTGGATGCGGGCGTCCCCGTTACCGATACCATGGATTCCGATCAGCCCGCCCAAGGGGGTGTCGAAGGGCGGTTCCTGCTTCAGGTAATGAGCCTTGCGGATCGCTTTCAGCTGGTCGTAGGTGATGCGGCCGGCCCTGAACGCGCCCTGTGCCTGTTTGAGGTTGGGATAGTCGAAACCGAAGTACAAACGAAAGCGGCTTTGGTTGTTGATCCGGCGCACCCGGTAACTGCCCAGTGGGGTCCTGCGATCTTTCACGACCTTTTCCGACGTCACGCCATTGCGGCCAATCGAAATGTTCTCGAAAACCTTCAGGACATCCTCGTCATCCATCACCGTAAGGCTGCGCAAGCCCGTATCGATATCGACCCAAACCTCGCCCGCGGCGAGCGGGCCACACAGGCCGCCGAGGCATAACACGGCCCACAGCCTCCACAGCCGCAGGCCGGTCAACGCGCCAGCCAACCGCGGGCCCACATGCCGAACCAGGTGGAGTAGCCAACCGAACGGCTGTCGATGCGGCCCGAGGCGTCGATCACGTAGTAAGTGGGAAAGGCCCGCACCGACCAGTTGGCCGCAGTCTGCGCGTCGCCCAGCAACACCGGAAGCGAAACGCCGGTCCGATCGATGAAGTCCCGCACCTCATCCACGTCGGCATAGTCCAGCGCCACCACCGTGCCCCAGGCCACCTGACCGCCTTTGACCAGGCCGTCGAGGTTACCGATGCTGGCGCGGCATACACCACACCACGGTGCGAAGAAGTACACGATACCGGCCTTCCCACTCACCACGACCGCCTGCCTCTCACCGGGGCTGCCCGCCGCTTCCAGCACGGCCAGTTGGGTGGCGGGCGCCAGTTCGTCAACGGGCAGCTCGCGGGTCTGCCAGGCATGGATCGCGAAGAATACGGCCAGCAGGACTGCAGCATCGAACGCCAGCGATAGCCACTTGCGGGCTCGGAGCTTCTGCCACGCTGCTCGAAGCTGCTCGATCATTCACCACCCTCGGGGCCGTAGAAAATGACCCAGGTGGCGAAGTCGTCGCTGAACGCTTCAAAGCGGTGTGACACGCCGGCCGGCACGAACAGCAGGTCGCCGGGCTTGAAGGCGTGCCGCTGGTCGCCGTTGCGGAAATAGCCGGTACCCGCGATGACCACGTAGATTTCGTCGCGCGTGTGCGGTTGCTGCGGGTCATGGCCCCGCGGCGCGTAAATCTCGAGCTCGAACGAGCCGTGCTCGAACAGGACCCGCCAGGCCTCGCCATTGTCACCCGGTAGCTGTTGCAGCGCCCTTTGCGGTTCAAAATGATGTTGCGGTGGTGCCGTGGCTTTCATAGCGGTTCATTCCACAGGAGGTGATCGAGCGCGCCCTTGTAACCATGCCGCTCGAGGTCAATTTTGCCCTTGATGAATACCACCCCTTCGCGCTCCAGCCGCTCCTTCTGCTGCCGGTAACCGGAACTGTCGGCGGGGAAGGAGATGCGGCCCTGGGCATTGACCACGCGGTGCCACGGTAGCTTGCGGTCACGCGGGGCCCGCCGCATGGCCTGGCTGACGCGGCGTGCTGCCCGGCTCATCCCGGCCAGTCGCGCGACCTCGCCGTAGGTCAGCACGTGACCCCGCGGAATGCCTTCCACGACCTGCCAGACGTTCTGCACCCAGCGGTCGAAATCGCCAGTCGTGGTAAATGAACCTTTCTCCTGCTGATCCGTCACGGATAGAATTCACCAGGTAAGCGAAAGGACGATTCTAACGTAGACGAGGAACCGACGACATGACCGGCAAAGCCGACACCCGATTGCGCCGCCTGCCCGAGCAGGGCAGCAAGGATTTCAACCTGGCCTGCGCGATCATCGATGACGCGCGCATCTGCCACGTCGGCTTCGTGCTGGACGGGCAACCCTACGTGGTACCCATGGCCCACGCCCGCGACGGCGATGAGCTCCTGCTGCACGGCTCCGTCGCCAGCCGCCTGGCGAAGAACCTGGCGGCCGGCCTGCCCTGCTGCGTGACGATCACCCACCTCGACGGCCTGGTGCTGGCCCGCTCGGCCTTCCATTCCTCGATGAACTACCGCTCGGTGATGGTGTTCGGCTCGGCTGCCCCGGTGACGGATCCGGACAAGAAAGTGCGCGGGCTGGACGTGCTCACCGAGCACCTGCTGCCCGGGCGCCTCGCCGAACTGCGGGCCTCCACGCGCAAGGAACTGAACGCCACGACGCTGCTGAGCCTGCCGATCGAACGTTTCAGCGTGAAGACCCGCAAAGGGCCGCCGGACGATCCGAAAAATGAAACGCAGGTCCCCATCTGGGCCGGCGTCATCCCGCTGTCACTGCGGGCCGGCAAACCCGAAGCCGCGCCCGACATGCCTGCGGGTATCGCACGGCCCCGCTACCTGAAGTCCATGTGAGCCGCGCGGCCCGCGCAGCCTGATTCACCGGCCGGACGATGCCAGTTTCTTGCTCATGAACACGCTGTTGGGGTCGTACCGGTACTCGGCGAAGGGACCGCAGGACTCGAAACCATATCTCTAGTAGAGGGCTCGGGCCGGGGCGAATGGCGGCAGGGCCCCGGTTTCCAGTTTGAGGCAGCTGTAGCCGCGCCGGGTGACCTCGGCAATGATGTGTTCGAGTATCCTTGCACCGATGCCCTGCCCCCGGCGTGCCGCAGCGGTGCGCATCGACTTGATCTCTCCGCTCGCTGCATCCAGTTCCTTGAGCGCCCCACAGCCGAGCAATTCGTCGCCTTCCCAGGCGGTCCAGAAGGTGATGGCCGGATTCCGCAGCGCGCCGATATCGAGCGCATGAACACTCCCGGGCGGGGTGATCTCGAGCATGTCGTCGAGATGTTCACGGAGCAGACCTGCGGTCTTATCGCCGCTCAGATCGTCTTCGAGAATCTGCATCCAATGTGTCTCCCGGGCAAGAACCAGGCGGATCGTCCAATTCGAACCGAGACTTACCCGCCAAGCGCCTCGCACAGGGGCACATTGTCAAGCACGATCCGTTCGATGGGAACGATACCACGCGGCGCTTCGTCGGAGTCGAACTCGTAGGAAACGGAGCCGCCATTGCAACCACTGAATTCCAGGATGATTTTGCCTTCCATGACCCGTCCGGGCG
>JAPHSB010000011.1 GCA_026193295.1 Lysobacterales bacterium | reverse complement strand
GTATTGCCGCTCGGTTTGGCTTTTCCAGATCAACAGATCCTGCAGCGGCGGAGCCGGTCCCACGACCGCACGCATGCCTTGCGCCTCCAGGGCCTGCTGCAGCACAGCGTAGGGGTCATCCGGGGAAACAAAGTCCATGCTGCGCCCGCCATGGAGTCGAAGCGACTCAGCCAGCGCCGTCTCCAATGTGCCGGCAACATTTGGCTGAACGGTTAGCGGCAGCAGCGCGCGGACCCAATAGTCGCGGTATAGGGTGATGATGCTGTCGACAAAGGCGTTGCCCGATACGTCCAGGTGAGGCTCCGACCTCGCGATGAAGCGCTGCCGAAACTGCTCGACCAGCTCCCGGTCAGCGGCGGGGCTGGTAGCATCGACTTCGTCCAGTAGTGAGCCGGCGGCTTGCAGATCGCCTTGTATGGCGATGGCGATGTAGCGGTCGCTGATGGAAGGATCTTGAGCTGCGTGGGCTATTAGAGAAAAATAAAAGTAAATAAATCCTGCGGATACAAGTACTTTCATATAATTGACTTTAGCCAAATGTCGTTGTATTTTGGTCAACCTGTGGTATATTGAGTTTAAAGGGGTTGCCGTGTAAACGCGACTTCGCAGCAGAAAGCCGGATGTCCTTCCAACTTTTCTGTTGCCGTATGGTACTACTCATTGTATTGCTGCTTTTGGGCAGAACAGGAAGCTAAGAACGCAACCTGAGCCTTCATTCAGGATTTGCGCACCGACAGGGATCAAAGGGATTTTGAACGTCGTAAAGCCATCGCGTGGCTCCAACATGCGTGGCTGCCAAACTGCCGCTGTGTGCCAAGGGGGTCGCAGACAGCGCATTAGAGCGAGGAGAGACGTTCAAAGTGGAACACGTGTTGTTTTACAGCGTGATCGGGCTGGCCATTTTGGCCCTGTGCCTTGTATTGGCCAGTCTGCCTGGTCAGACGCGACTGGCCGGTCGACCTGAAGAACTGGCGGATCGGACACGCGAGCGGCGCCAACGGGAAAAGCAAAAGGACGCCGGACAGGCGGACCGGTTACCCCAGCACAAAATGGTAATCCAGCGCGAATTGAAACAGGTGCCTACTCCGTGGGGCTGGCCGGGCAGCGAGTTGCGACGCGAAGACGGCGAGGATACAGGCCTGCATGGGCTGGAGCTGCATCACAACAGCAGCTCGATGAAGCGCTGGATCGACCAACTCTTTGCCGACAAGCGCACTGTGGATGACGACCAATACCGGTCGCAGCGCCAGGCGGCAGTGCGCGCCATGATTGAAGATCGCTTCGGCCGTTCGCCGCAAGCCACCAAGGTTAAATTTCAAAAGGTCAAGCCGCCCAGGCTGCAGGATCCTGACCGGCCCCATGATCAGATGGACAATTTCCCCAGTGGGCGCACTGACGCCATCGTGACCAAGTTGGCACGCCAACCGCAACCGGGAAAGCCCACGACAGCACCAAGGCAGCCTGCACTGCGCAAGACCGTGGGGCTCGGGGAAATCAAGAAACCCTGGGGATGGTAGGCCATGCATCACATAGTGTCCCCGGTCGCTGGCTGCGTTGGTCTGTTTTTGACCACTTTGTGCTATAGTTCAGGTATCGCACAGGAGTGAAAGGCGAACCGCGAACGCAATAGCGGCGCGGCTGAGCACAACGTACCAGGGGGGTGGTTTTACCGGTTGCGGGCAGGGAGACGGCCCCGGCGGAATGAGTGGACAGAGCGATCAGCCAGGGATGAGATAGCAGCGCGGGTCCGCAAGTCTTGGAGGCGTGAAAGATGGGAATCTTTTACTTCATTGCATTCGTCGTCGCGTGCGTGCTGGTGGTGGCTTGGATGACCGATAAGTCCAAAAAGCAGAACGCCAAATTGGCCGCGAAGCGGAAAACAAAAGCCAAAACCCAACATACGGAACGGCTGTCGACGCCATCCGACTATCTGCTCTCGAACCGCGATCACGTGTGGCAGAAGAAGCGGGCGACGGCCGCCGAGGATGTGATCGTCACCAATCGCTTCGTACCCAGGTCGCAAAGCAAGGGCGAGGCCGAATACGACGGCTTCAGCCGCCGCGACCGGCACCACGTTGTGGTTGGCACCGCGTACATCAAGAAGGAAGACCACATAGACGAACCGTCGAAGACGGCTGTTGAGAAGAGAAAGGCACAGTTCAGCAAGTAGGGTGGCTTGCTGAACTGGCGTTCAGTTCAACCGGTTGGCTGAGAGAATCCTCTCAGTAAAGCGTCGGGAAGCTCTATCGCCTGATTGCCCGGAATCTTGATTCCCATGGGCACCGCTTCCACGCCCATTGTTTCGTTTCGATGCGGACGCAACAGGGCAAGTGCTTCGTTTTTATCGCCACGAAGCCACAGCGCAGCCTCCGCCGGGTTGCGTAGGAGTGCCGGGCTGCGATTGTGGCCCACTGACTGCAACACCTCGTTCGGATCCACCGTGATAATGGCTACCGTCAGGTGCCGCGAACCGTCCGGCAGCGCCGTGCGGCGCGCCAACCCCGCCATCAGCCAGAACGGCGCATCGGTCGGGAACACCGCGTAGGGCACCTGCGGCTTGACCCGGCTGTCGAACTCGTAGAACCACGACACCACCACCAGCACCCGAAATCCCGTCGACCACGCGCCCATGAAGGTGGGAGCGAACGGTGCGCCCTCGGTGCGCAGGCGGGCGTTGGCAGTCGATATCAGCTTGCCCTGCTTGTTGGTGGGCAGTCGCCCTTCGGAATACGCCGGGATGAACGGCCAGGTGGCCTCGCCCGGCGCGTCCACCCTGTCGGCCGGGTAGATCACCGGCAGCGTCTCCCAAACCATCGAATCCGGCTCGGACTTGCGGCGCAAGCGCGACGGCGAGATGTTGAAACGATTTTCCGGGTCCGGGGGCAGGGCGGCCGGAGGCGTCAGCGCCGAAGCGTAGGCATAGACCTCGGACCATTTCAGATTGTAGGTGGCGGTTTTTCCACACATGAGCCAGCACTGGAGTTGCAGAGCGTTCCAACACGCACCGCAACGCGTATCAAGAGCCCGCTATTTCCTCCAGGCGACCCTGTCGATCACCTCGTGACCGGTCAAGCCGTCCAGGTGGGACACCAGCTTGGCCTTGTCCCGCTTGGCCGCCAGATCGTAGACCATCAGGTAGTCGATGGCGTTGACCAGGGTCGTGTAGTCCTTTGGGCTGGCATATTCCTTGACGCGGGCCAGGCTCTTGTCGAAGGCCTCGACACTGCTCCCGTCGAGGGGTATGTCCATGCCGTCGCCGTCCCAGGGTTCAATGGCTTCGACCGCCTGGGCCACAGGCTCATCCGTTGCCGTCTGGTTGCCCGACGTCGTCGCGCAAGCGGACAGCAATAAGGTCAGTACTGCAACCAGGGCCAGGGGAACGAGCTTGATAATCATTTTAGGATTCATGAGGATTTGGATTTTCCTTTCTGCTGCGAGCCTGGGGCGGCCCTTTTATATAACCTTTTATCGGACTTCCGCCGAACGCCAGCCACGATCACGATGTACTCGCCGTTCTCGGCCAGGCGCTCCACTGCGTCGAACGATTGGTTCAACCACTTGGAATAGGGCAGGTGCCGATTGAAAACGACAACTATTCTACCGTTTTCAGCCAGGAAAGTTCCCGCGCGGCGAAAAAATTCCGCCGCGATGTCGAGGTCGTTCGCCACGCCCCGGTGAAACGGCAGGTTGCTGACGATCCAGTCGTAGCGGCCGGTCACTTCGGCCAGGCCGTCCGAAGGCAGCAGTTCGGCTGTCGATCCGTTCGCTTCGAGTGACAGCCGGCTTGACTCGAGGGCCAGCGCGGAACTGTCGAGCAGGGTCAGATGGGCTCCTGGTGCTACACTCAGCAGCGCCAGGCCGACCACCCCGCAGCCACAGGCAAAGTCGAGAATTTCCCCTTGCGGATTCAACTTTTCGAGCTCAGCCAGCAACAGCGCGGAACCCTTGTCCAAGCGGCCATGTGCAAATACGCCGGGCAGCGAACAGAGGTCAACTTTACGCCCGGCGTAGCGCATCGACCATGTGGCCGAATAGTCAGCCAGGTCGAAGGGGCGCGCCGGTGTCGGCCGCGAGGCCTCGAACAGGCCGCAATGGCGGGCATTGTCGAGTGCCGTGACCCGGCTGAACCAGGGCCGCACATGGCGGGGCGAGGACTTGATGCCGCCGCGGTTTTCGCCGGCCAGCCACAATTTCGCCTGCGGCCCCAGATGATCGGCGATCGCGTGCAGGAGCATGGTCAGCCGGTCTTTTTCCCGCGGCAGGAACAACACCACCGTTTGCTCACTGCCGTCCAGGCTCGGAACGGCCTCGAAGGCTACTTCGGCCCCGGTTGCACTCAACCAGTTAAAGTCGCCGAAATCCTGGGTCACGCAGCGCACAGGCCGGTCGGCTTGCAGCAACTGCTGTGCCAGCGCGTCGCGCGGCGGGTTGATCAGCAACAGCGGCCCGGCCGGCAGGCGCGCCTCGTTGCGCAGGACGATCTGGCTGACATTTTCCATGGCCGGGCTCGGCGCCGTGACCTCAGCCGGCCAACCGGGCCGTCAGGTCGTAGTCGTCGGAATCCTCCACGATTACCTCGACCAGGCTGCCTGGAGCCAGGTGCTCACCGTCGCGAATCAGGACCACCCCGTCTATTTCCGGTGCGTCGGCCTTGCTGCGGGCGATGGCAGCCTCATCGCCGATCTCGTCCACCAGCACCTGCTGCGTGGTGCCCACCTTGCCGCGCAGTCGTGCACGGCTGATTTGCGCCTGGACCTGCATGAAACGGTGCCAGCGTTCTTCTTTGATCTCCTCGGGCACGGCGCCGTCCAGATCGTTGGCGCGGGCGCCGTTCACCGGCGAATAGGTGAAACAGCCGACGCGGTCGAGTTGCGCCTGTTGCAGGAAGTCGAGCAATACGTCGAAATCCTCGTCCGTCTCCCCGGGAAAGCCGACGATGAAGGTGCTGCGGATGGTCAGATCGGGGCAGATTTCGCGCCAGCGGGAAATCCGCTCGAGGGTGTTTTCGGCGGCCGCCGGGCGCTTCATGCGTTGCAGTACTCTTGGGCTGCCGTGCTGGAACGGCACGTCGAGATACGGCAGGATCAGCCCGTCCGCCATCATCGGGATGATCTCGTCGACGTGCGGGTAGGGGTAGACGTAATGCAGTCGCACCCAGGCCCCCAGGCTGCCCAGCGCAGCGCAGAGCTCCTTCATGCGGGTACGGATCGGGCGGCCATCCCAGAAATCGAGCTTGTATTTCAAGTCCACGCCGTAGGCCGAGGTGTCCTGGGAGATCACCAGCAGTTCCTTCACGCCGGCCGCCACCAGCCGCTCCGCTTCGCCCAGAACGTCCCCGGCGGGACGGCTCACCAGCTTTCCGCGCATGGAAGGGATGATGCAGAAGGTGCAATGGTGGTTGCAGCCCTCGGAAATCTTCAGGTAGGCGTAGTGCCGGGGCGTCAGCTTGATGCCCTGGGGCGGCACCAGGTCGATATAGGGGTCGTGCACGGCCGGCGGCGGCGCATGGCGGTGGACTTCGCCCACCACGGCTTCGTATTGCTGCGGCCCGGTCACGGCCAACACCCGCGGATGCAGGGCCCGGATTTCGGCTTCGTCCACGCCCATGCAGCCGGTCACGATGACCCGGCCATTGGCCTCCAACGCTTCGCCGATGGCGTCCAGCGATTCGGCCTTGGCGCTGTCGATAAAGCCGCAGGTATTGACCACCACGACGTCCGCGCCCGCGTAGTCGGGGCTGATCTCGTAGCCGTCCATGCGCAACTGCGTCAGGATGCGCTCGGAATCCACCAGCGCCTTGGGGCAGCCGAGGCTGACGAAGCCGACTTTGGGCGCTTCAGTCATCGATATCGGGCTCAAAAAACAACCAGGCCGTGCTCGGGAACTGCGTCCGAAAATCGAGTTCAACGGCGTTGACGGCCTTCATCAGGCCGTTCTCAGAGCCGGTGCGCACCATGCGCGCCTTGACCGCCACCATGGCGTCGGGGCCGAACTGCATGGTCAGCACACTATACAGCTCACTGATTTCCGGCCTCGACCTCAGAAATCCCTTCATTTCCTCCAGCACCATCGGCTCGACGCTTTGGCCGATCAGCAGGTCCTTGACTTCTACCGCCACGAACACCGCCACCACCAACAACAGCACGCCGATCGATATCGTTCCCACGGCATCCCACAAGGGATTGCCCGTCAGGTACGTGGCCAGGATGGCCAGCAGGGCGAACACGAGCCCGAACAAGGCGGCGATGTCCTCGCCGAACACCACGATCAGGGCGCTGCT
>JAPHSB010000350.1 GCA_026193295.1 Lysobacterales bacterium | reverse complement strand
GTCGAATTGCTGGCGCGCCGCGACAAGGCTCGCACTGAACTCGGCACGGCGCGCGATCACCGCCACGAACTGGCCTTGAAGGCCGAATCCCGCCGGGCCAGCCTGGATTCCTTGCGCCAGTCACTGGAACGGATGGACACGCAGCTGAGTCTGCTGCAGCAGCGTTATCTCAACCTGAGCGAGGAACTGGCCAAGGCACAGTCGCCCGAGAAGCTGCATCGCGAAGAAATGGACGGCCTGTTGAAGCGCCGCGTGGAGACCGACACCCGGCTCGGTGAAGCGCGCGCCCGGCTGCAGGGGCTGGAGAATGACTACCGGGAAAAAGACGCCCAGCGGCAGCAGGCCATTCAGGCCTCTGACGAAATCCGCCAGGACCTGGAGCGGGCACGCCTGCAGCAACAGGAAATCCAGCTGAATGCGCGCGCCCTGCAGCGGCAGGTGGAGGAACTGGGTGGCGACGTCAACCAGCTCGCTGCCGAAGTCCCGGACGACCTGGCCAGCGCAGACTGGGAAGCCGAACTCGAGCGGCTGCGCGAAAACATCGCGCGGCTCGAACCCGTCAACCTCGCGGCCATCCAGGAGTTCGAGGAAGAGCAGAAGCGCAAGGACTATCTCGATGCGCAGAACGCCGACCTGTGCGATGCGCTGAACACGCTGGAGAACGCCATCGCCAAGATCGACCGCAAGACCCGCACGCGCTTCAAGGAAACCTTCGAACGGGTCAACAAGGGCGTGCAGGAACTGTTCCCACGCCTGTTCGGCGGCGGCCACGCCTACCTCGAACTGACCGGCGAGGACCTGCTGACGACGGGGGTGACCATCATGGCCCAGCCGCCGGGCAAGCGGGTCACCAGCCTGCACCTGCTGTCGGGCGGGGAGAAAGCGCTGACCGCGGTGTCCTTCGTGTTCTCGATTTTCCGGCTGAACCCCGCGCCCTTTTGTCTGCTGGACGAGGTGGATGCGCCGCTGGACGATGCCAACGTCGTGCGTTTTTCGAGCATGGTTCGCGAAATGTCCGACACGGTCCAGTTCATCGTCGTTACCCACAACAAGATCACGATGGAGATGGCCCACCAGATGAGTGGTGTTACGATGAGGGAGCCCGGCGTTTCGCGCCTGGTGCAGGTCGATATTGAAGAAGCCGCCGCGCTCGCCGCGAGTTAACGCCGGCGGAACAGGCAAAGCCCCGGAGAGTAGATTTTGGATACCTCAACACTGCGCTGGATTCTCATCATTGTCGGCGTCGTCATCGTCGCTTCGATTTTCCTGTTTGGTAATCCGGACAAGAAACGCACGCCCAAGGCCTCACGCCGCGACGAGAGCAGCCCCCGTGGCCACCGCAAGAAGGGGGCCTCGATGCGGCAGGAACCCACCCTGGCGGGGCTTGGTGAAGGCGCAACGCCATCGGGTGGTGCAGGTGGTCCGGAAGGCGAGCCCGGTGGGCAGGGTGAACTGGACATCGATGCGGCGGAGTCGGCGGTGCTGGCGGAACCCCCAAAGCCCCGCAAACCCCCAGGGCCGCCGCCGGACAAGATCGTCAGCCTCTTCCTCCTGGCCCGCGACAACCACATGATCAACGGCGCCGAATTGCTGCAGGCAACCGTGAACACCGGCATGGAATTCGGCGACATGAACGTCTTCCATCGCGTGGTCGACGGCAGCGAGCAGCCGGTGTTCAGCCTGGCCAACGCGGCCAAGCCCGGGCACTTCGAGCGGGACGAATGGAACACGTTCGAAACCGGCGGCCTGGTGTTGTTCCTGACCCTGCCGGGCCCGGCAAAGGCGCTCGACGCCTGGGACGCCATGCTGGCCACCGCCCGGCGCATCGGTGAAATACTGCATGCCGAATTGCTGGATGGCGAGCGCAGCCCTTTCACCCGTCAGCGCGAAGCCCAGATCCGCGAAGAGATGCGAGACTACGACCGCCGCAAATCCAAGCGGGGGTGACGGGCCCACATGGACCGGACGCAAGCGAAGGTTCGCATCGATCAGCTGCGTGCCGAGATCGAACGGCACGACTACCAGTACTACGTCCTGGATTCGCCGACCGTGCCGGATGCCGAGTACGATCGGCTGTTGCGCGAACTGCAGGAGCTCGAGCGGGAATTCCCCGATCTCGTCACGGCCGAGTCCCCGACCCAGCGGGTCGGCGGCGAGCCGCTGCCGGGGTTTGCGGAAGTGCGGCACGCGACACCGATGCTGTCGCTGGCCAACGCCTTCTCCGAAGAAGAGATACTCCAGTTTCACGAGCGCGTGGCCCGAGGATTGGAGGTTGAGCATGTTGATTATGTCGCCGAACCGAAGCTGGACGGCATCGCCATCTCGTTGCGCTACGAAGGGGGCCGGCTGCAGCAGGCCGCAACCCGCGGCGACGGCGCCACCGGCGAGGATGTCACCTCCAACGCGCGCACCATCACGGCGATACCGCTGCGCCTGCAGCGCCAGGGCAAGCAGCCATGGCCGCGCGAGCTCGAAGTCCGCGGCGAAATCTACATGCCGCTGGCCGGTTTCGAGGCCTACAACGAACAAGCGCGGAAGGACGGCCGCAGGGAACTGGTCAATCCGCGCAATGCGGCTGCCGGCAGCCTGAGGCAGCTGGACCCGCGACTCACCGCGCAGCGGCCGCTGGCGTTTTACGCCTACAGCCTGGTGACGGCGGACGCGCTATCCGACAGTCATTACGAAGCCTTGCAGCTGCTCAAGACCTGGGGCTTCCCGGTCAATCACGAGATCCGCCAGGTGCGCGATGCGGACGGCTGTATCAGCTACTACCGTGACATGGCGCAAAAGCGACCCGGCTTGCCTTACGACATCGATGGCGTGGTGTTCAAGGTGGACCGGCGTGAGCAGCAGGAGACCCTGGGCTTCGTCAGCCGCGCGCCACGCTGGGCCATCGCCCAGAAGTTCCCGGCACAGGAGGAAATCACGCGGTTGCTGGGTATCGACGTGCAGGTGGGGCGCACCGGCACGCTGACCCCGGTAGCGCGGCTGGAGCCGGTCTTTGTGGGCGGCGTGACCGTGACCAACGCCACCTTGCACAACCTCGATGAAATTCGCCGCAAGGACGTTCGCGCCGGCGATTGGGTCGTGGTGCGCCGCGCCGGTGACGTGATCCCCGAGGTGGCGCGGGTCGTGCACGAACGGCGCCAGGGAAACCCGGCCGAATTCGAAATGCCGGAGGCCTGCCCGGTGTGTGGCTCGGCCGTCGAGCAGGTCGAGGGCGAGGCCGCGTTCCGTTGCACCGGTGGGCTCTTCTGCGGCGCCCAGCGGGTCCGCAGCATCCTGCATTTCGCCTCGCGCAAGGCCCTGGACATCGAGGGCCTCGGCGAAAAGCTGGTGGTGCAGTTGGTCGATACGGGCTTCGTGCACTCGATCGCCGACCTGTACCAGCTGACCCGCGAACAGCTGACCGGCCTGGAGCGGATGGGCGAGAAGTCAGCGGACAACCTGCTGCAACAGCTCGAGCGCAGCAAGCAGCCCGCACTCGACCGCCTGCTGTATGCCCTGGG